>JABITN010000129.1 GCA_018700525.1 Opitutales bacterium | reverse complement strand
TTGGGCTAACTTATTGTGCGCACGTTGGCGATTAGAGACGAGCTCGACATTCCGTGTTGGGGAGTTGGGTGAGATAGCAATTGTAATTGAGAATGCTCGACAATGGTTCCCGGTGTTCTGTTTGCAGTTTCAAGTCGAGACCGAAAAGACGGGCGATTCGAATCAACTTTATCTAAAGGATAGTTTGGAGCCTGGCAAATCCTGTCGTGTTCTTTGGCGCTACCGGCCGAAGGTTCGCAGTGTGACCAAACTTAGAATTGTTGATGTCGTCTCTTCATTTCCATTTGGCTTTCTGCGTAAGCATGTTGCTGGACAGTGCGAGAAGGAAGTTCGCATTTGGCCTGCTCGAATCGATTATCATCGATTAAGAGCGACGGAAAGCGGCTTTGGTTGGCAGGGAGCCAGTACGAAACGTAAAGGTACGACTGGCGAATTGATCGGCCTTCGTCCCTATAGTAAAGGCGATGCCCCGCGATCGATCCATTGGAAAGTATCGGCTAGACAAGGTACGCTAATGGTGAAACAGAATGCGGCGGAGAGTCAGGCTCGTTATTCATTGGTCGTCGACCCGTCGCGTTACTTGTGGTCAAGCGAGATTGTATTTGAAAAGATGTGTTCCTTTGTTACGAGTTTGGCGGAGGATCTCTTTTTGGCAGGCGATCTCGATTATTGCCAAATCGTAGGGCAAACTACGATCAAGATTAGTCGCGTAGCCGATTTGGAATCGTTTTTCGATTCGGTTGCGGTGCTTGAATTAGTTTCAGACGCAGAGAAGGAACGAGATTCTTCGTATTCGAAGGGGATATCCTTCACTCAAATTGACGGTAATTCCGTCGGAGCGATAATCAATGGAATCACAATCGCGAAAGCTTAGCGTTTACGAATTGTTCCGACTGAAGTGGCTTGTCGGCACGCTGATGGCTTTGGTGTCGGTAAGTTCGCTACTTAATCTCGATAGCCATAATTGGGTTCCAGCGATAGTGAGTCTGGTAGCGATGGGCGGCTGCGTGTTGTTTCCGACAATCTATTCTAAGGCTCCGCCAGGATTGTGGAAAATCTTCGCTTTGAGTATTATCCCCTTAGTTTCGATTGATGTTCTGGCGAAAGAAACGGTTCCGGCTCTGTTGAACCTGAATACTTGGCTGATATTGTATCGAGCGCTTAATCACACGAAACGTCGTGAGGAAATGCAGTTGGCATTGCTTTGCCTTTTTCTTTTGGTGATGGTAGGGATGTTGACTTCTTCGGTCGTATTCGGCCTTCAGTTGCTCGTCTTTTCAGGATTGGCGGTAGCTTTTCTTTCTATTGGAAGCATATTCGAAACAAAAGCGGAAGGTCGTGGCGAGGCCGTGCTGGACGAAGCCGTTTGGGATGACCATCACGGGTGGGTTCACTTGGCCCGAGTTACGCGTTTTCGTAATTTTGCAATCGGATCTGCGTTATTTGGCTCCTTGATTGGGATCGCGGGCATTGCTTTCATGTTTATACCACGGGTGAATGTTGAAAATAAGGTGAACCTTTTCAATATGAAATCAAGTACGACGCTCACTGGATTTTCAGAGAGCATCAGTCTTGGCGACGTAACGAATATTAAGAACGACAAGCGAGTGGCGTTGCGAGTGGATGTTTCCGGTGAATCTTTCGTTCCGGAGACTCCTTACTGGCGAATGCTGGCGTTGGACAGCTATAGCAAAGGTTCTTTTAGCTTGTCGCCGGAATTGAAGGATATGCTAAAGGCAGGATTGTCGTTTCCCTACCATGCAAAAAGGTATTGGCGAGATCGACAATTTTCGGAGATGCCTAGTTCTATCAAAAGAGATCGCTGGACTTTTTTCATGGAGCCTGGTGTTAGCAAGTTTCTACCTATCATGGGGAGCTTCAAGCAGATGACCTATTCGAAGTTGAACGAATTAAGCGTTGGCCCTCGGATGCATATATTTTCCCTAAACGAAACGCCAAGCAAGATGGTTTCCTACCAATTAGAAGATGTCAGTTTTTCGACGAGGATCCCAAGTGTATCAAAAGAGAATTTTTTCGGCCTTTCGTTAAAGCGGTCTCGGAAAGACTCGCGAGATATTGAAAAAATTTATCCGAATACTTTGCTGGAGCTTCCAGACGATCCAAGGGCGCTTTCATATTTGGATTCAGTGGTGAAGGCGATCACTAAGGGAAAACCGATGAGCCCTTTGGCGTTTGCGTCTCGAGCTACTGAATACCTGGGGGAAATGCATAGTTATTCGATGAATGTAAAACTTCCAAGCGATACTGAAATCGAGGATCCCGTTGTCCGGTGGATGCAGACTGACTTGAACGGGCACTGCGAGTTTTTCGCATCGTCTTTGATTTTGCTTTCCCGGGCTGCTGGCCATCAGGCGAGGGCAATTATTGGGTATAAAGGAGGAGCGTGGAATGCTTTCGAGAACTACTATATGGTTCGAAATTCAGATGCACATGCTTGGTGCGAGATTTACGACGGGATGGGGAATTGGATTCGAGTCGATCCAACTCCTGGTTCACGTTTGCCGGCGATTGCGGAGCGTACGATCGCTCTTGGAGGCAGCGAAGTTGAAGCTGGTTCGCTCGCATACGTCGATAGTTTACGGATGCTCTGGTATCGGCGTATCGTGAGCTTTGATAAACAGGCTCAAAAACAGGCGGTGACTCAGCTGAAAGAGTTCTTTTTCGCTTACGTTCAAGTGGCGGGAGAATGGACGACTCTCGCAGTGATGCAGGTCTATTCTTGGATTGTCGCTCCTTGGAGTGTTCAGAAATTCTTCTACACGACTTTTTTGCTTATCATAGCGATTGGAATGCTGTTGTTTCAGCGAAATTTGGCGCTGAATTATAGAGAGTTGTTTTTGGCTTCGTTTAGAAGAGACGATCCGATTCGCCGTAAGGCGAGCAAGCTGTTGAAACGATTTCAGCAGACTGGTGTTAGCGACGAACCGATGGATGAAGGCAGAGCTTCATTGGTTTTGGAATTGAATCGCTTGCGGTTCGGTAGGAAAGAAACTTGGCCTAATCCCCGTCTTGTATTCAAAGAAGCAAGACGAATTTTATAGCTGGGATTGGAAGGCTTCTGGTTTAGCTTTGAACTCCGGATGCTTGTCGAAGTAAGCTTGAAATACGTAACGAGCCATCGGAGCGGCGTGGGCACCACCGCCAAAGCTTTCATTTAGGTTCTGTCCTTCGACAAGAGCGACGATTGCGATCTGAGGATTCTCGACTGGGGCGAATCCGACAAACCAGGCTAGTTCGAGATTACCTTCCTTTTTGTTGATTTGGGCCGTGCCAGTCTTGCCACCAACAGTCACACCTTCGATGATGGCGGCGCGGGCCGTACCTGTTGGACTGACTACTCGATCCATTCCATCGAGAATCGCTTTGTGCACTTCGGTTGGCAGACCAAGCGGTTTTGGGGCTGGGCGTACTGCAAGTTGCTCTGGCGATTGTTTGATGATACTTGGATGAGAGTAGACTTCGTTTTTGGCGATTGAAGCGACCATCATTCCCAATTGAAGGGGAGTTACCGTTAGAAAGCCTTGGCCAATCGACATGTTGGCCGTGTCACCATCGTACCAAGGTTGATCGTATCGCTCGCGTTTCCATTGGCGCGAAGGCGTTATCATACGAGCGGTTTCATTCGGAAGATTGATATTCGTTGGCTTGTTGAGTCGCATGTAGACGGCTTCCCGGCTCATATTATCTGGACCTGTTACTAGTCCTGCACGGTAGAAATATTCATTGCAGCTTTTCTGGATAGCGCTTCGTAGATCCATTTCGCCGTGATGACCCATGCAAGGGAATCTGCGTCGACCCACTTGATGGCCGCCATCGCATTCGAAAATGGTTCCATCGTCAATGACACCCGATTTAAGAGCTGCTATGGCAGTTATCAGTTTGAAGGGAGAACCTGGAGGGTAGAGGCCGCGAATGGCTTTGTTTTCCCATGCCTGCCTCTCATTGATTTCTTTGAAGACGTCGTTGGAAATAAACGGGGCGGTGTCGTTGAGGTTGTAGTCAGGCCTGCTGAGCATCGCTAGGATTTCCAGTCGATTGATATCGATGGCGATAAGAGCACCTTTGTCGCCGTATAAATCGTAGCCCTGCTCGCCGGCGAGTTGAAGATCGATGTCAATTGACAATTCAATGTCCTGGCCTTTTTTGGGATAGATCCGCTGGATCGGTTCTACTTGATAACCGCTTGGGTCGACTACCCAGATTTCCGTTCCTGTCTTTCCCTGGAGATTCGAATCGAATCGTTTTTCTATTCCGTTTCGACCGTAGGAACCTTTGGTTGCAAAGGTCTTCAAGTTAGATCCAGGCATGTTGCTTTCGATTTCCAGGGCACTGTGGCCTACGTAACCTAGAGCATGCGATACGGCATTCTCGTAGGGATAGTGTCGCATTGTGGATACATAAAGTTGAACGGGAGATTCGACGGGAAGCGATTCCAGTAGGATTGCGAATTCGCTCTGAGTTAGGTTGTCGACTAACGGGTAGGGAAGAAGCGGGTTGAGGTTTAGGTGTCTCGATATTGCGTTTGCATCCACCTCTTCTTCGCGTCCGAGCAGATCGTTTACTGTCTTGAGATAGCTCTCGAGAACCATGGCTCGAGAAAGAATAAGCAATTTGGTGTAGTTTTCGATGGGTTTACCTTCTTCACGGTAGTCTCTAACCAAACTGCGGTAATGATTGGTAAATGCTTTTTGAACCTGATCTTCGGATAAGAAAACAACTGCGGAAAATTTTGATCGATTCGCTACGAGTACCCGACCTTCGCGATCGAGGATATTACCTCTCGGGCCAGGCGTGAGAATCCGCCGGTGATTTTGGATTTTTTCCTGGTCGACGTGAGACTCGCGTTCGATGAGCTGACGATAGAAAAGTCCGCTGTAGAGGATGGAAAGGAGTATGGCTAACATTCCGTAGAATATCCAAAGCCGTCCTTGGTACTTGTTTTTTTCTTCGGGGTTCATCGCGCTTGTCGTTGTTCCTGAGCGATTTTAATCCCAAACAGACCTAAAATCCCAATTATAAGGGAGATGTAGTAGGGATTTAAGAACGTTATGACCAGGCTGGTGCAGAGAAGGTTCAATCCAATTTTAAGAGAATTGAGGCCCTCGCTTCCAAGGTAAACGATAGCGAATAATGTGTAGAGAATATGGATTGCAAGATTGGCGATGAGTGAAACGGCTAGGCTGATACCGCCTGATTCACGGCGAAATTGGTGGCGAAATCCTACCGTTAGGTAATGGAGCCCGATCAAAATGATGAGTGACGTGCCGAAGGGGAGTGGAGAGCGACTGTCGAGGTAAAAGGCTATCGGGATCAGGGATAAGGCGCCTTGAGTATGGCTTAGCGCTAGGGAGCTGAATGAAAGCAGCATGCCTGTAATGAGAATGTATATACCCAATGGGCTTAGGTAGGTGTTTACTTGGGAAAATACGAAGAGCGTCAGATAGTGGATAGCGGTCACGATTAACCATCGATTGCGCGAAACCAGGTTCACTGGTAATTCCCCTCTACCGCGATGAGCACTGCGACTTCAGTTAAACGAGCAAGACGTTTATCTAGGTAGACATCGCCGTCTTGAAACATTCCGCTAGCTCCGGGGCGAAGACGTCTCAGATATCCTATTGGCAATCCTGCTGGGAAAACGCCTCCCATACCGGACGTGATGATACGCGGCGGATTGGAGGGATCGTCAATATTGATGTCGTTGGGGATATACTCTGCTATACCCACGGGGTTTTGAAGCGTTTGGAATCCGCTGCCGCGGTAGCTCATTGGTCGATTGTCTCCTGCTATGATGACGGCCATTCTCAAGTGGCTATTGCTGAGGAGTTCGACTGTTGACGTGTATTCGTGAACTTCTATAACTCGACCCACGACGCCTCCAGAGAAGACGACTGGAGCTCCGGTTGGTATGCCATGCTTGCCGCCTTTTCTGATTTCCAAATGCTGCCACCAAGAATTGAAATCCCTAGAGACCACTCGAGCGATTTCGTATCGGTAATCCGGACGCGTTGGAAGTTGGAGCAATTCTTCGAGACGCTCGACCTCTTGCTTGAGCGTTTGATTCTCGAGGATCATGAGCTCGTAGGTTGCATTGAGACGAGCAAGGTCCTTGCCGGCATCGTATAGTTCGTTCTTCGATTTTGTTCGAGCGGCCCAATAGTTTTGCAGCTCACGTACGTAGGATGCTCCTGTGGAAAGAGGTGCTTGGAACTCGTAGAAGACAGAGCGTATGCTGCTCTTGAAGACGATAGGGACTAATATCCAAAAAACCGCTACTGACAGCAGTATGAGGAAGGGCTTAAGACTTAAGAGTCGCTTTTTAGGCAAGGTAGAAGCGATTCGTGGGGTTCCAGAGGCAAGGCCTAATCCTTGGAGTCGCTAGCCACGTAGGGGAGTAGCGCATTAAGTTCTGCAAGCACGGCACCCGTTCCATTGGCGACTGCGCTGAGAGGGTCATCCGCGATGGTGACAGGTAGACCAGTCCGATCGCAAAGAAGGCGATCGATTCCACGGAGCAATGCTCCTCCTCCTGCGAGCACGAAGCCTCGGTCAACTAAGTCGGCTGAAAGTTCGGGTGGGCAGCGTTCCAAGGCGCTGCAGACAGCTTCGACGATAGAGCTGACGGTGTCGCTGAGCGCTTCTCGAATTTCTTGGGAGGATACTTGGATCGTCTTCGGTAGGCCAGCGACTGAGTCGCGGCCTTTGACTTCGATCGTCAATTCCTCGTCGAGCGAGGCGGCTGAACCGATGCGGAGTTTGATCTCTTCACCCGTGCGTTCGCCGATCAGAAGGTTGTAAGCTCGCTTCATGTAATTGATGATCGCGGCGTCAAGTTCGTCACCTCCTACGCGAATGCTCTTCGCGTAAACGATACCGGCTAGCGAGATGATAGCCACTTCCGTGGTACCGCCGCCGATGTCGACAATCATATTCGCAGCGGGTTCTTCGACTGGGAGGCCAACTCCGATAGCGGCGGCCATAGGTTCTTCCAAAAGCATCACATCGCGCGCTCCCGCGTGCGTAGCGGATTCTTTGACGGCACGTTTTTCGACTTCCGTGATTCCGGATGGAATCGCGATCACAACCCGTGGTGGGATGATCTTTGCGGTCTGCACTTTCTTGATGAAGTAGCGCAGCATAGCCTCGGTAATATCGAAGTCGGCGATGACGCCATCTTTCATGGGCCGTATGGCCGTTATGTTACCGGGAGTACGACCGAGCATCTTCTTCGCTTCGTCTCCCACGGCGAGTACTCTGCGGGTTCCGCTATGAATAGCGACCACGCTAGGCTCGCGAAGAACAATGCCTTTGTCTTTGGAGTAGACTAGGGTATTGGCTGTTCCGAGGTCGATGCCGATGTCGTTAGAGAAGAGTCCGAGGAAATTGCGCCACATGAATTCCGAAAATGTTCAACGAAAGGACGTTTTGAAGCAAGCGTTTAAACGGACCTTTCGATAAAAGCAAAATCGAATACAGTAAAATCTGAGTGTTGTCGGATTTATAGGTAATTTTCAACGATTGAAATCGATTAGCAGATGAATTTCGAGATCAACCTAGTCCAATAAGTTGACTTCTCTAAATCGTCTTCGAGTCGAGTATCTCGGTGATGGATTCCCTTTAGAGGAGCTGTCTTCGGTTCCGTCTCGTTAGAGGGCATAAGAAAGCCGGCGGATTCTGAAATCCGTCGGCCTTTGAATTTGTATACCGGTTTTTTGAAGACAGCTTCTAGTTATTGGGAAGTGGTCTGCTCCTTTGACTCCGTCGATTGCGGCGTCTCGATAGGTTTTTTGACTTCCGGCTCTTCATCCATTGCGGTGCGAAGGTCTTCTTCGATCGTGCTCGTCGCTTTTTTAAACTCCTTGATGGATTTGCCTACGCCGCGCGCAAGCTCCGGGAGTTTCTTCGCTCCGAAAAGCAGGATGAATACGACAAGAATAACGACAATCTCGGGCCAGCCGAGATTCGTAAGGAATGCGAGTGAATAGAGTGTTTCCATTGTGTAAATTCGTTGGAGCTAAACGTGTAAGATTGATGAGCCTAATTCGTAAGTTGGCACGGTCTTTCGATTGATGCAATGCTGGTTTCCATTTCTGTCGAAACAAAGGGTCTTGGGAGATTTCCAAAACTCTGCCGAATCGGCTATTTTTTTCCAGTTTCCTTCTCTTTGCCTGGTTGGCCGCTAAGAAATGTATTAGGGCCATCGAATTGCTCGCTTTCGAAAAAGCCGTGCAATTGGCGAATACGCGTCGGGTGACGCATCTTGCGAAGAGCTTTGGCTTCTATTTGGCGAATTCGTTCGCGGGTGACTTGAAATTGTTTACCGACCTCTTCGAGTGTGCGGCTGTAGCCGTCAACAAGTCCGAAACGTAGGGAAAGCACGCGGCGTTCGCGTTCCGTCAAGCTGTCGAGGACGTCGATGATCTTTTCGCGCAGAAGGCTGAATGCGGTCTGGTCGTAAGGATTTTCGGCGGATTTGTCTTCAATGAAGTCGCCGAAATTCGTGTCGTCGCCATCGCCCACGGGGCTCTGGAGCGAAATCGGTTGCTGTGCCATCTTCATGATGGTTTGCACGCGTTCGACTGGCAGAGCCATTTCCTCGGCTACTTCCTCTGGGGTTGGCTCGTGGCCGTACTCTTGCAGGAGTTGCTTTTGAACCTGCATCACTTTGTTTAACGTCTCGATCATGTGGACCGGGATACGAATCGTTCGGGCCTGGTCTGCGATCGAGCGGGTAATGGCTTGGCGAATCCACCAAGTTGCGTAGGTCGAGAATTTGTAGCCGCGACGGTATTCGAACTTTTCGACCGCCTTCATCAAGCCCATGTTGCCTTCTTGGATAAGGTCTAGGAAGGAAAGGCCGCGATTGGTGTATTTCTTCGCGATGGAGATAACGAGACGCAAGTTCGCTTCGACCATCTCGGTCTTCGCTTGATGTGCTGCTTTAAGGTGTATGCGTACATCGCCGATGACTCTTACGAGTTTGTCGGGATCGATACGATGTTTGTCGTGAAGCGTTTCGAGTTCTTCTTTGAGAGCTTCAGCATCAATTAAAGCGTCGCGTTGCGTCTTGGGCTTTTTGGCCTTATCGATATCGCGATGGATTCTACTGATGAGAGCGAGATCCTTGCTGATTACGTTGTCGATTTCCTCTTCGAAGACTTTCAGCTTGAAGAAGAATTTGGAGAAATTGGCACGGAGCGTATTTTCTTGCTTGCGGAATTTCGAGCGAATCTTTTTTCGAGCTTCGGGATCTTCTTCGGCACGCAACTCTTCCCAGCTCTTGTACATTCGGTTCTGAGTCTTGCGCGAGCGCTCTATCAGACCGGGGAGGGCGAGGAAATAGGTTTCACGGTTTTCGATTTTCTTATCGATGACGATGCGATCGAATCGTTCATCGCGATTCATCAGCTTTTCGGCTAGCGTAAGAGTAAACTCGCTCACGATTCCAACTGAGAACAACGCTTCTTGAGCTTTGAGCTCGGCGGCTTCGATGCGTTTTGAGATTTCTACTTCCTGTTCTCTCGTTAACAGAGGCACTTGGCCCATCTGTTTGAGATACATGCGGACGGGATCGTCCAGGATGTCGTGTTGATTGACCTTGGTTTGAGCTTCTTCCTGCTCTTCTTGCTTTGCCTTGAAGGAATCTACTTCGTCCGGATCGAGAATGTCGATTTCGAGATTCTCGAGTATCGAAATGACATTATCGATATCGTCTTGTCTATCAACGCCTTCTGGTAGAGCTTCGTTGATGTCCGTAAACGTGAGATAGCCTTGCTCCTTCGATTGTCTAATCAAGTAGCGAATGCGCTCATTGATTTGATGTTTGGTTAGTCCAGGGGCGCTTTCGGCGTCGCTTTTCTTTTTGCGTGGCATAGAGTGTAATTTTTCGGCGTAGGTTTCCGTAAAGTGTTAAAACTTAGGCGTTCCTAGTTGCGGCGGGGCACCTTTAATTTTCTGTAAATTTATTAATTCGTCAAAGAGAGAGATTAAAGCAGGGTCTTGTTCAGATTGTTTTCGAGCAATTTCAAGTTTTATCTTTTTTATCTTTTGGTCTGCGAATTTGGTTACGAGCCGTCGAATCGATTCATTAGCGAGTCGAGTCGGGTTATCGTATTCGGGTTTTTGAAAAATGAGATCGGCAAATAGGCTTTTGAGTTCCGACTCTTCGAGCTGATCATTAAGCGAATCCGCACCGTTCCACATGTCGTGGAGGAAGTCGTTCAGTACTTGGTTGAGCAGTTGACCTTCTGGAGATTGCTTATCTATCCATCGTTCGTCTATAATGTGTGCAATCTTGGCGCCTATCACTTCTTCGTTTATGCAGAGCCCTAACAAATCCCTCTCTAGAGTGTGGACAGATTTACGTGCGGAAGGTTCGCTTTGGACAACGGTTTCCGGCTTTGAAGCAGATTTTAGCGGAGTGGTTTGTCCTCTGGAAAATCTTTGGAAATCAAGAATGGCGGCGTTTTGGTCGATATTGAGTTCGTCGGCAACGAGTTTTACGAATTCGAGTTGAGCGGTGTCAGTGTCGGCTTTGGCGATTATTTGAAAGAGTTCTCGGGCGGCTTTCGCTTTTGCCTGAGGGGTGAGCTTCTTCTTGTCGGGTGCGATGGAGGCGGTGGCGAAAGCGATGGCTTCGGTTTCGCGCTCGAGAAGATTAGCGATAGCGGCAGATCCGTTGTCGCGGAATAGATCGTCTGGGTCTTCGCCTTCATTGAGTGGGATGAATGTGACTTCTACGCTTTGAGCGAGAGCAATGGGCAGCATGCGAAGGGCAGCTTGTTGACCAGCTCGGTCGCCGTCGAGGAGGCAGCGAATTTTCGGCTCGTAGCGTTTGATAAGCCGGAGTTGGCTTTCGGTTATGCCGGTGCCTTGGGGGGCAACGGCTCCTTTGAGGCCGACGCTCCAGCAGCGGATAGCGTCAAGCTGCCCTTCGACCATTACGAATGGAATGTCGGGACCGACCTCCATGCGGGCACGATCCATATTAAAGAGCAGGGATCCTTTGTTGAAAATCGGCGTTTCGGGTGAATTGACGTATTTGGCTTCCTTGCTCGGGTCGTTGTCGGGGGTGAGTTCGAGTTGTCGAGCTGTAAAGGCGGTTATTCGACCTTGGTGGTCGCGAATCGGGATCATAAGTCGCCCTCGAAAACGATAGCCCATTGATTCCGGTCTGAGTCCGCGCCGTGTATAGAAGAGGCCGCAGGCTTCGAGAGTTTCCTTGGAAAATCCGTGTTTGACGACACGGCGGCCGAGCTCGGCACCGGAAACTGGAGCGAAGCCGATCTTAAATTCTTCGGCGACTGATAGATTGAATTGGCGGGATTGGGTCCAGTAGTCGCGAATCCAGTCACCGCCTTCGTCTTGAGCGTTAAACGCTTCGTTGTAGTAATCGGCTACGAACTCGTGGAGCTCGAACAAGTCCTGTCGGAGCGAGCGGTCTTCTCGAGGGCGCCCGCCTGCTTCGTACTCGAGTTCGAAGCCGAAGCGTTGAGCCAAGGCTTCGACAGCTTCTACAAAGGAGAGTCGCTCAGTCTCCATGGCGAAGCTGATGATATCGCCCGCCTTGCCGCTGGAGAAACATTTATAGATGCCCTTGTCGGGAGAAACGTAAAATGACGGAGTTTTTTCGTTGTTGAAGGGGCTGAGCCCTTTGTAGTTGGATCCGGATTTCTTGAGGGAAACTTCCCGTGAAACGACGTCGTAGATGCCGATGCGATCTTTGAGGTCGCGAATGCTGCTCGCCTTGATTCCTGGCATACCCTGCTTGATTCAGTGGTTAATGAAGCCGCTTAGCGAGAACCGTTGAGATAACGGGTTGCTTCGTCGTATCCTTCGGTGCCGGGTCCGGCTTTGCCGAGGAAGTCTTCATAGGCTTGAGCGACTCGCGAACGAGGGGCATTGGCTTTCCGAAGCGTTTGGGCGAGGGCTAGTGAGATGGGGGCGTTTTGTGGAAAGAGATTTATCAGCGCTTCCGCTTCTTGGACTGCGCGGACAGGTACCTGGGTTTGAGAAATGACATTGAGGTAGCTGGCGGCGATGTTTGCCGATCGAGGGGAGCGACGTTTGGCTTCGAGAATGCACGCTTCGGCATCGAGCCAATTTCGGTTGTCCATATAAATTCGAGCGAGTTCGTGCCAGATTTTCGGGTCGTCGGAAGCGGGTCCTAAGGCTCTCCAGTACAGATCGATTGCGGTTGTATAGTCGGCGATCGCTGCTGCTTCTCGTGCGGAGGAAAGGAAGTCGGTTGCGGGGGGGGCTGCAAAGTCTGGTTCTAAGGTATCGACTAAGTCGACGGGTTCTTTTTCGCCGTTCGCGTTGGCAACTTCAGTATCTTCAGCGTCGAAACCCGACGTAGCTTCGGTGGTGTCTGGCGTTTTTTCGATAGAGTTAGGACGTGCCATTGCACGGGCTTGATCGGCTAGGAGAGCTTCGTGTTCGAGGCGGGCCTTCTCTTCTTTTATTTGAGCGTCCAAAGCCAGTTGTTCGAGCTCGCGTCTTTTTTCTTCAAGGCGGGTGGCGGTTTCAGCTAGATCCACCTGAGCTTGACGCCAATTGCCGATCGTGTAGCGAGCGGTTTGAATACGTGGATCGGAATTGTCGGCTCCATAGCGCGAATCGTATTGGTCAAGCCAAGTTGAAGCGGGAAGGTATTGCTGCAGACTGATCTCTAATTCGATAAGCGTTGCGAGGGCGTTTTTGGCTCTGGGGTCTTGGGCGTAGGCGGCGGCTTGAGAGATCCACGATCGGGCCTGGGGAGTATTGCCGCTATCTTTGAATAATTGTCCTAGTTCGAGAGCAGGACCAGTCGACGGGCGGATTCTATTCCACTCCAACGTTGCTTTGATGGCTGAGTTGGAATCGCCACGTGCTTCTTGAAGCTGAGCATAGTTCTTCCAAGCGAGGAAGTCATCGGGGAATTTTTCTAGATAATTTTCGAAAGCAGCGGCAGCTGAATCTGCTTCGCTCAAGCGGGTGCGCAGTTCAGCGACGTGAACCCACAGGCGACTACGGCTTGGATCGAGCTCAATTGCATGGATAAAAGCTTCCGCTGCTGCTTGCGGGTCGTTTGCTTCCAATTGAGTACTGGCAATGGCTTCCTGGAGGGCGGCGCTGTCTGGATTTTTCATCGCGGCTTTGGCGAGGATGTTGAGCGCTTCCGACGTTTCGTTCTTTTGCCGGGCTTGATCGGCTTTATGCAACGCGCGGCTGATGCGCTCTTCGCGATTGGCGCATCCGGAAAGGGCAAACAACGCTGCGGCGCAGATAGCGATTGTAAAAATTCGATTGGCAAGGCGAGTGAATGAAGGCATTCGGAGAGGAGAACTAAATAGGTTCGTTTATCTGATCGGCTGAGAGAGTGGGCAATTGATCGGATGCGTTTATTTCTAGGGAGGAAGCTTACTCGTTTACAACCTAATTGTGGGTCTTGGATGGCCCAATTTGCCAGGGCAGTGAAAATAAAGGGGAAAGCTCGATAAATCCTTTCAGAGACTTGCTGATTAGCGAAATCTCTCGCAATGTATATTCGTTCTATTCTTGGTAATCGAAATTCATATAATCGCAAATGCCTCTTCATCGACTTAAAGGTTATTTTAAAGCAGAGTTATTACTCGTTTTAATGTGCGCAGGCATGCTTCATTTAGATGATGCTTTGGGGCAGAATTTGATTGGAGAATTCGATGATGCTCCGGAACGCTCGAATCGCGTGTTCGAGTACGAGCTCGAGGCCTTCGATATCAAGAATTACCAGGCGGCGGTAGAAAATTTGCTTGGTATCTACGAGCGTTCGAATGATCGTTTTTTCAAGCCCGGCAGCAAAGGCAAAGTGGGGTTGAAGGTGTACAGCAATTCGGGACCAGGCTTGAGCACGCCTGAGCCGTTAGTAGAAGCGGTAGTGCGATCTTTGATTAAGCGGGGCTATAAGCGTTCGGATATTTTCATTATTGGATTGAATCGGCGTATGTTGCGTGAGTCCGGTTTTTTACCTCCTTTGAGCAAGCGCTCGATGAAATTCAATCAGGTTTTCGTGCGGTCATTGGATAGTGGGGAGTATTATGACGAGAAGTGGTTTTACGATAATGCGCTACCGGCACAGTCGTCTCAGTATTGGATCAATATCGACCAGGAAAACGCGATTGGGAGAAAGGATGGGCAGAGCAAGGAGCGTAAGAGCTATTTGCCGATGCCTCTGATGCATGAAGTCGATTTTTGGGTAAATTTACCGTGCTACTCGGATCATCCGACTTTGGGCATCAACGGGGCATTGATGAATGCAACGCTTTGGAATGCGAGTAATACGATGCGATTTTTGAGAAGTCCTGCTTCTGCTCCGGTGGCGGTAGCGGAAATGGGCGCTGTACCAGAGCTTAGAGAAACCTGGGCGTTGAATATAGTGAGCTTACAGCGTTTTCAGTATGTTGGCGGGCCAGTATTCAATTCGATGTACACGGTGTCTGAGCCTCTTGTGATGCTTTCAGACAATCCGGTGTTGCTGGATTCGATGATGCGAGAGCGCATCAATACGCATCGAACGAAAAATGGGTTTGCGCCCTTGTCGCAGGAATTGAAGATATTGGCTTATTCCGAGAAGCTCGGTCTTGGCGAAAAGGATACGAGCTTCGCCAATTTGATCTCGGTTAACTAGCGCACAACTCAATTCCTATTTTGATTACTAATCGTTCGAATATCACAAAGATAACGGTTACGACGGCCAGAGAGTCGTATCCGATCTATATAGGTCGAGGGCTCGAAGCACTTTTGGCGTCGCAAATCAAGGAATTGATTCAAGCCGGCTCGAAGATTGCGGTAGTGACCGATGTTACGGTGAGAAAGGCCTTGCCTTCTTTTTTCGAATCAGGCCTTGGCGGTCTGCCGGTTCTCGAGGTTCCGTCTGGGGAAACAAGCAAGCGGATGGTGCAGTTCGAACGCGTGTTGGACTTTCTGGCTGCGGAAGGGTTAGACAGAGGGGGCGTTGTCGTTGCGGTCGGCGGAGGAGTGATCGGAGATTTAACGGGTTATGCGGCGGCGTCTTGGTTGAGGGGCGTCCATTTTATTCAAGTTCCCACTACTCTTTTGTCGATGGTGGATAGTTCGGTTGGCGGAAAGACAGGGATTAATATTGCGGCGGGCAAGAATCTCGTTGGTGCTTTCCATCAACCAATTGCGGTTTACGAGGACCTGAACATCCTGAAAACGTTGCCTTCGAGGGAGTTCGCGGCTGGAATGGCTGAGGTTATGAAGTATGGCATGTTGGCTGATGCTGAGCTGTTCGAAATGTTGGAGGCTACACCTTTACTGAGTTGGAAGGACGAGCGTTTGGCTTCGGTGGTTCAGCGAAATTGCCAGACAAAGGCTGATGTCGTGAATGCTGACGAAAAGGAGCTTTCGAATTCGGGAGGTAGGGCTTTGCTCAATTTGGGGCATACATTTGGTCATGCGATTGAGAATGTGGCTGGTTATGGGCAATACCTTCATGGAGAGGCGATTGCAATTGGCTTCGTGGCGGCTGCAAAATTGAGCGAGCATTATGGATACATTTCAGCGATTGATACGGATCGTGTTATTAGCCTGATCGAGTCGCATGGTTTGCCGTCGAGTTTGAGATCGCCGTTGATGATCGAGTCGCTATTTTCAGCTATGGGTAAAGACAAGAAGGTTCGTGCGGGTTCACTTCGTTTCGTGGTTATGGATGCGATAGGAGTCGCAGCGACCAAGGATGATGTGGCATCGGATGTCGTCGATCGGATTTGGAGAGGCCTGGGAGCAGTCGATTGATCTGATTTCTGATCTTATGGACGAATGGATTGCGAGAGAGTACCTTGAGTTGAATGGCTTCGTTACGATGCCATTACGCAAGGGGAGTTCGCAATCGAGGCGTTCTTCGAAGGAAGTAGGGGTAGATCTGTATGTGCGAAATATGAAATTCGTGGAAGGTGATCGTGACCCGGGTTTTCTATTATTTTCGAGCGAGTTGAAGCATTTGCGGAGCGCTGTAGTTTGCGTACGCGGCTGGCATGCTGAAAAGGCGGCTTTGGCTAGCATGACCAATGGGGCGGACATCTTGAAGTATTTGGAGACGAACGTGCTGAAGAAGGTGGAGAAGTGGTTTGAATTCGAGCATTGGAGGGAACTTGGGGAGAGCGAATTTCCGAAGAAAATATTGGTGGCTCCGGTTTTTCCAATGCAGGAAGTTTATCGAGCTCGGATTGTCGCTGCACTGAAGGACAAGGGGGTTGATGGTATTCTTTCGTTTAAATCTATGTTGCTCGATATCGTGGACCGAGTGGATACGCGCTATGTTTACCCAAAATCGGAGCTGCTGCAATTGGTCCGGACGCTTAAGACTTTTGATTTAATTAAGGATTCTCAAATGAATTTTCTTGGATAAGGCGATGATTCATCAAACGGCAATTGTATCATCCGAAGCGAATATCGGCAACGATGTCGAAATAGGGCCTTTTGCGATCGTCGAGGCTGACGTCGCGATAGGGGAGGGTTCGAAAATCTCGGCACACGCAGTTTTGAAGTCTGGTACGCGTATTGGTCGATCGGTGACGGTTGAAAGCTTTTGCGTTATCGCTGGCTTGCCTCAGGATTTGAGCTTTGAAGCAAATTTGAAAACGTATGTGAAAATTGGCGACCGAAGCGTTGTTCGAGAAGGCTCCACACTTAATAGAGCGACGCGGGAAGGTTTCGCTACATCTGTGGGCAAGGAGTGTTTTTTGATGGCGGTGACGCATCTTGGGCATGATTGCGCCGTTGGCGATAGAGTGGTGATTGGTAACAATAGTTTGCTGGCCGGTTTCGTTAGCGTTGGAAATGATGCGTTCCTAGGGGGAGCCTCGGGGGTTCATCAATTTTGTCGTATCGGCACTGGAGTGATGTTCGGTGGCGATTCGACGGCGACAGTGGATGTCCCGCCATATACAATGTTGGCGGAGCGGAACAATCTCTTTGGATTGAATCTTGTCGGTTTGCGCCGACGAGGGCATTCGAGGGAAGCGATTAAGGCGCTGAAGGAGTGTTACACCTCGCTTTATTCCTCGAGGGTGAATTTAAGGAAGTTCGCAGCAGAGTTGTTAAATTCGGAATTCGGGAAGATAGAAGAGTGTAGAACATTTTTAGGCTTTTTTGCCGAAGGCTCTCGAGGTTTCGCCCATCAGAGGAAACGAGGAAGGGAACTCGAGTAGATTATGCTTAAGCCCAGAATAGCGATCACTTGCGGGGACCCTGCCGGATTAGGTCCGGAATTGATTGTCAAATGCTTGTCGGAGATGCAGGAAGACGAGGTGCATTTGTCGTTGATCGGCCCTCAGTATTGGTTGAAAGAGGCGGTTAGGGCGTGCCGCTTTCCGGTCGAGCCAATCGTGGTGGGTCTGCCAAGTGTGAATTGCAAAGTAGGTAAGCCAACGGGGGAGAGCGCTAAAATTGCTCTTGAAGCTATGGAGCGAGCCGCGCACGGATGCGTTCTTGGGGAATTCGATGGAGTGGCGACGGGTCCTATATCGAAATCTCGTTGTGCGGAGGTCGGTTTTTCGCATCCGGGACAAACCGAGTTTTTCGCTAGTCGATGGGGCGGAGCTCCAACGATGGCATTTGTTGGAGAAAAGTTGAAAGTGGTACTGGCTACCTGGCATATTCCATTGCCGATGGTTGCGTATCATTTGACGGCGTCTTGTCTGACGATGGCGATAGATCGGGCTAATGATCTAGTGACAAGATTAGGTTGCAGGAATCCACGAATCGGCGTTTGCGGCTTGAATCCGCATGCAGGTGAAGAGGGTCTGCTTGGAAGTGAAGAAATTGCGATTTTCAATCCATTGATTGCTCGGTTGCGGGAGTCGATTCCAGGATTGAGTGACTGTCAGCCAGGAGATACGCTTTTCCACAGGGCGCTGAAGGGGGAGTTCGATGTGGTCGTGGCTCTATATCATGATCAAGGCTTGGCTCCGCTAAAAGCGGTTGAATTCGACAAGGCGGTGAATGTAACTCTCGGGCTCAGGTACACGCGGACCAGTCCTGACCACGGAACGGGGTACGACATCGCGGGTACGGGCACAGCGTCGCATCAGAGCTTTATTCGGGCGATACGATTGGCAATTCAACTCTCTGAGCGTTCGGCAGTCGTTTAGTGTAGTGGTTGAACCGATAGAGGTGTAGCTTCCTGAAAAGACGCGGATTAGCTTGATTCCGCAAAAATCATAGGGATATTACGGCGAAGTGACGGTTGTGTTGGAAAACGAGTTACCCGAGGGGGTGCGACAGGGCGACGAACGGTTGATTAAATTGACTGGTTCGGCTACTAGTAAGGTGTCGTCTCTAATGGAACGAGAGATTGGCAGTTCTTTTCTTCGAGTTGGAATATCTGGAGGCGGCTGTAATGGACTCTCTTATAAAATGAAATTTGTCTCAGATGCTCGAAAAGGCGATATTCTAGTCCGTTTTGGCGATGCGAACGTAATCGTCGATAGCAAGAGCGCTCTGTATTTAAAGGGCACGCAGCTTGATTATTCGAAGGCTTTGATATCCGGCGGCTTCAAATTTAGCAACCCAAACGCTACTTCTAGCTGTTCGTGCGGCGAGAGTTTCAGCGTCTGATATTAATACGGTAATCGAATTCCCTTTGGTTCGTAACGGGAACTTTTGCATCTACCCCATGAAAAGAGTTGATATGGCCGTATTTTTGAAAGATAAGCTTCGGAATATAGTATCTAGTTAACGGAATTATAAACTGAATTAATGCCAAGACCACGAGGTAAACGGAGACCGCCTAGAAAGCCCGATCCATTCGCAAGCATACGACGCAATCATCGAATTCGCGTTCCAAAGATCCGAGTTGTTGGACCCGACGGTAATCAGGTGGGACTGATGGATACGAAAGAAGCTCTGGCAATTGCTCAAGAAGGAGGTCTGGATTTGGTAGAGGTTGCTGGCAATGCTAGGCCGCCGGTTTGTCGAATCATGGATTTCGGCAAATACGTCTATGAGCAGCAGAAAAAGGCCAAGGACAGCAAAGGCAGCTCGAGCAAGACGAAGGAAGTCAAATTCCGTCCCCGCGTCGATGTCCACGATTTCATGACCAAATTGCGTCGAGCGGAACAATTCCTCGACAAGGGTAATAAGGTTAAATTGACGCTTTCATTTCGTGGCCGTGAAATGGCTCACACGGAAATTGGATACGATACGATTGGTCGAGCGATCAAGGATCTCGATCACATGGCTACGGCAGACAACACTCCGAGGTTGGTTGGACGTAACATTAATGTAATGCTTTCGCCATTACCTGCGAATAAACGCAAGCCGAAATACAGTAATCATGCTTCCGATGAAGAAGAGCCAGAAGAACTGGACGACGATGTGGAAGTTGAAGATGACGACGAAGAGGAATCGGAATCCGAGTAAACCTCTGCGGACTCGAATCTTTAAAAGACGTGGTACGGATATTTGAGACGTCCTTTAGCAAACGTACGCGTTTGCTTATCGTGGCGTCTTGGACTGTCCTTTTATCCTCGTGCCAAACGCCTTCGGATCCGCCTATGGATTCGGAAAAGGGTGTGGAATTAGGAACAAATCTAGAATCGGAACGGATTGTCCTGCCCGCTCGTGTGGTTGAGGCTAAGCCGAAAGTGCCGGCGGTGGAGCCGAAACCAGAGCCTCCTTTACTTGGTGCGATCGCTAAACAGGCTAAGCTTGTCGGGGCAGTTGCTAAGCGAGTGGACGAGGAGCGCTGGCAAGTGATACGGGGTGACCGTGTCTTGAACTTGACTGACAAAAGCCGCAAGGCGGAGTTGGATGAGACGGTTTTGTTTTTAAGTGAACCGTTTAGCCGCCGAAAAGGATTTTTCGGGCTTAGCGATTCGGATTTTGAAAATACGCTGATTCCTGCCATGGCACCAGTTGTGGGGTCGCTGCGTTCGGGAGTGATCGTTATCGATCCGGGTCATGGCGGCTCTGAGAAAGGGGCGGTCAACGATTCGTTGGGATTACTGGAAAAAGATTTGAATTTGGATGTGTCGCTACGTTTACAGACTTTGCTTAAAGATCTTGGATACAAAGTCGTTTTGACGCGTTATGACGATCGATTAGTGCCGCTGGAGGAGCGGTCGAGGATTGCGAATCATTCCAATGCGGGAGTTTTCGTAAGCGTGCATTTCAATGCTGCGCTGAATTCGGAAGCAATGGGTTTGGAAACCTACATCTTAACTTCGATTGGCGCGCTTTCGACGAACGATCTTAATACTGGTGGCGATGCTCAGGTCTGGCCCGGAAATGCTTTCGATTCGCTTAACTTCGAATTGGGATTTCGCACTCATAAGGGATTGATCGAGGATTTACAACGAGTGGATCGAGGATTCAAACGCGCTCGATTCAAGGTACTCAAAGGATTGGAATGTCCCGGTATTCTGGTTGAATGCGGCTTCGTTTCGCACAGTAAGGAAGCGCTTCTCTTAAATACGCCTGTCTACCGTCAAAAACTGGCGGAATCGTTGGCGAGATCCTTGGATGATTTCGCGAAACCTCGTAGAGGAGACAAGAGTTCATGATCAAGGCCGCTCTTGTCGTAGGCTTGGGAGGTTTTGTTGGAGGGAGCTTACGCTATATTTCCGTGGTTTGGGTTAACCGGAAAATGGAAGTTGATTTTCCGTTGGCGATTTTATTGGTCAATGTCGCTGGTTCGTTCGCAATTGGGTTTATGACTCCAGGATTCGAACGATTCTCTTGGGGTGGGGATACGACGCTTCCGCTTTTTCTCAGCGTTGGCTTGATGGGAGGGTTTACGACATTCTCTACGTTTAGCCTTCAAACACTCAGACTGATGCAAAGCGGAAGCTGGGGGTTGGCGGCGATCAATGCAGTCGCGAGCGTCCTTTGTTGCCTGGTATTCGTATTTGTAGGCTTCAAGCTTGGGCAAGTACTGTTTCGCTAAAAAAAACCTATTTGCTATCGATCCTATTTGGGAATCGATAGCAAATAGGCTCTTCGACGTGGGTTCTAAAGATGCGACTAGATGGATTGAACGATCTTGTCGGCGAGTCCGTATGCGATGGCTTCCTCGGCCGTCATGTAGAAGTCGCGATCGGTGTCCTTCTCGATTTGTTCCAGAGGTTGTCCGGATGCGTTCGCCAAGATGAGATTGAGGCGAGCTCGCAATTGTTCGAGATATTGGGCGTGGATGTGGATGTCCACTGCGGGCCCCCGGAGTTGGCCAGCGATAAGCGGCTGATGGATCATGACGTATGAATGCGGATACAGGTAGCGATTGCCTTTACTTGGAGCGGAAAGGAGAATCGATCCCATGGAAGCGGCCATTCCCGTAACTACCACGGAAACCTCGGAAGAGATCAATTTGATCGTATCGTAGATGGCCATACCTGCGGTGATGGATCCGCCGGGCGTATTGATGTAGAAAGTGATGTCTTTTCCGGGAGCATCTGCTTCTAAAAAGAGAAGCTTTTCCGTGATGTCCTTTGCGGATTCATCGGAAACCTCTCCCCAGAGGAAGATTTTACGTTCCTTGAGGAACTTCTTTTGGAGCATAGATACTACGGGAGAATCTGTTGGCTTTTCGTCTTGGTCGGGCATAAAAATTGGAAAGGTATATTTGACGCTGAAGCTAGCAAGTACGGATTGGCTAGAAATTCAATGTGAAATTTGCGAGCGAGAGCGAATCTCTGCAATATACACGAAATTGATAAACCTTTGATTTCTCAAAGGACGAAATCAATTGATTAAACAAGTCCGAGGATCATGCGGCCTTCTTCGCTGATCATACTCTGATCCCAGGCCGGTTCCCAGGTGAGATTGACTTCGGCTTCGTCGACACCTGGTACGAGGACTACTTTGCTTTTAGCATCTTCGGCGATCGCTGGGCCCATGCCACAGCCAGGGGCCGTGAGCGTCATTTGAACATTAACGCGATGGCCGCCATTTTCGCCTGGATCGACGGATAGCGAGTAGACGAGTCCTAGATCGACGATATTGACCGGGATTTCCGGGTCGTAAACGTTCTTAAGTTGCTGCCAAATGGCTTCTTCGTCCGGTTCTTCACCAGTTGGGAGAGTAGCTTTGGCTTCAGTTGCTTTTTCTGCGAAAGCGTTTTGTTCTGCTGCTAAATCAGCTCCCAGCGCATCGGCATCGCTGCCATCGATTCGAGCGAGTCCGTAGGGCGTCATTACAGTGTAACTACCCCCGAGTTGCTGGGTAATGTTTACTTTTGTTAGCGCTGGAAGTTCAATGGCGTCGCCGCTTGGGATTTGGACGGCCTGGACTTCTCGCGTGAGGCTGCGTTCTTGTGACTCTTCAGACATTTGATGAAAGGGTAGGTTCTGGCGGCATGGCCTATCTAAGCCTTGAATTTTTCGCGGATGATTTCGCGTGCGGTTTCAGCGAGTTTCTCGTCCTGGATGCAGTCGAGGATTTCCTCGAAGAAACCGTAGACGATTAATTCCTGAGCGGCTTCCTGGGGAATACCACGAGCCAGCATGTAAAAAATCTCATCGTCTTGAATTTCGCTTGTGGTCGCTCCGTGGCTGCATTTGACGTCGTTTGCTTCGATTTCCAATCCGGGAAGGGAGTTGGCTTCTGCAGTATTGCTCAGCAGCAGATTGCGGTTCGTTTGATAGGCATCCGTTTGCTGGGCACATTCGTCGACTCTTATTAGGCCTGAGAAGATGGTCTTGGCGTCCTGCGTAAGCGCATTCTTGAAAAGCAGGTTGGAAGTCGTGTTAGGTGCGGAGTGGGTTTGCAAAGTGCGTTGGTCGATTTCCTGATCGGCGTCCACTAAGGCTAACGAGCGCATGTCGACGTGAGCTCCTGATCCCTTGATTTGGCCGTGAGTTTCCGAGCGGTAGTGATGGCAGCCAATATTGACGCTGTTCATCTTAACTTCGGAGTCCTTGCCGGCGATATTCGAGTTGATTTGGAACCCCAACGTCTTTTCGTTGAAATTCTGAATCAGCGTGTAGTCCATTTTCGCTCCGACTCCGGCGAAAAGATGGGTGACTCCACAAGAGAGTCCGGTGTGATTTCCAGCCGATAGGTGCACTTCCGCGATCGATACCTTGGAGAATTCCTCGGCGATCACTAACATGTGCGGGAAGCTGGCTCCATTTTCCACGCTTGACCAATTGTAAGAGCAGAAGGGTGCTTCGATTTCGACTCCTTTGGGAATGTACAAAAGCGCTCCGTTCGCGACGAAGGCCGAATGCAGGTGAGCGAACTTCTCGGAACCGAGATCGATGTCCTGCTTCATGAAATAATCTTTCAGTAGATCGCTATGCTTAACGAGGGCATCTTGCAAGCTGCTCCAGATGACGCCTTTGTCCTGAAGTTCTTGGGACGCTTGGTTGAATTCCAAAGTATGGTTGTCGGCAAATACGACTTTTCCAGATTGAGCGCTGGTATAGTCTGACTGCGCGATCAACGATTCGCTGTTGGCAGGTACGGCTTTGGCTCCGAAGTCAAATGCGTCTAGGCCCAATCCTTTTCGATTCGCGAAACGCCAATTTTCGTCGCTCCGACCAGGCATGGGAGCGTTTGCGTAGGACTCGAACGACTGGCTTTTGAATGCCTTCCACCATTCGGAGTCGGCATTCAGTTGATCGATATAGTTTTGGAATTCGAATCGGATTGATTCGTTTGCGCCTTGTTCGGCTTCCATAGGAATGTCTTCTGTTAGGGAACTCACTTTATAGAGTATTTGAAATATTGATTCGGTCGTTTCGTAGAGGTTTCTAACCTACGGAACCTTCCATTTCCATTTCGATGAGTCGTTTCAGTTCGACGCTGTACTCCATTGGGAATTCGCGCGTTAGGTCATTTACGAATCCGTTGACGCTTAAACTCATGGCCTCGGCTTCACTGAGTCCGCGTTGCTGCATGTAGAAAATCTGCTCAGCAGAAACTTTACTCACAGAAGCTTCGTGCTGCACGTAGTTCTTGTCGCCGCGAACGGTAATCGCCGGGTACGTGTCGGTGCGCGAATCGGAGTTGATTAAAAGGGCATCACATTCGGTGTTGTTTTTGCATCCTTTCAAATGCTTGGGAATGTGTACTTGACCACGATAGGTCGAGCGCCCTTTGCCAACGCTGATGGATTTGGAAATCACGTTACTGGTGGTTTCGTCTGCCGCGTGGATCATTTTGGCTCCAGTGTCTTGGTGTTGGCCGTCGTTCGCTAGAGCGATGCTGAGGACTTCGCCGCGAGCTTTACGACCTTTGAGAATGACGCCTGGGTACTTCATCGTGAGCCGGGACCCGATATTGCAATCGATCCACTTGACGACTGCGTTTTCGTGGGCTATGGCACGCTTGGTGACAAGGTTGAACACATTGCTCGACCAGTTTTGAACGGTGATGTATTCGATTTTGGCGCCGGGCAGCGCAACGAGTTCGACAACGGCGCTGTGCAAGGTGGCTGTGTCGAATTTTGGAGCGGTGCAACCTTCCATGTAAGTTACTTCAGAACCTTCGTCGGCTATGATTAGAGTCCGTTCGAATTGGCCGAAATTTTCCGCGTTAATGCGGAAGTAGGCTTGTAGCGGGTGGCTGACTTTTACGCCCGGAGGAACGTAGATGAAAGAACCTCCGGAGAAAGCGGCACTGTTGAGCGCCGAGAACTTATTGTCGCCCGTAGGGATGACCTTACCGAACCACTTCTTGAAAATTTCAGGATGTTCCATGAGCGCTTCCGTGCTACCCATGAAAATGACTCCGTCTTTGGCGACGGCGTCTTTGATGTTCGAATACGCTGCTTCCGAGTCGAATTGTGCTTCGACGCCCGCCAGGAATTTGCGTTCGTTTTCCGGAATGCCGAGGCGTTCGAATGTCGCTTTAACTTCGTCGGGGACATCGTCCCAGCTTCGCTTCGCTTGCTTGTTTCCAGCTAGGTAGTAGCGGATTTTGTCGAAATCGATATTTTCGAGATCTTTGCTGGCCCAATGAGTTGGCATTGGTTTGCTTTCGAAGACCTTAAGGGCGCGTTTGCGAAACTCTCGTATCCAATCGGGTTCTCCTTTGACGTCACAAATGTAGTCGATCGTTTCCTCGTCTAAGCCGATTCCTGCGTCGTACTTGTGGGATTCTTCGACCTTGAAGTTACCTCTTTCACGATCTATTTCGAGTTGTGTGGCGGTTGTCGTCATTTAACTAGTACAGGTTTGAACGTCTCAGGCGGCGTCGCTTGCGAGCTCTTTTACCCAATCGTATCCCTTCGCCTCAAGTTCGAGGGCTAAGTTCTTGTCGCCGCTTTTAACGATGTGCCCATCGTACATTACGTGTACTTTGTCGGGCACGATGTAGTCAAGGAGGCGTTGGTAGTGAGTGATGATGAGAGCACCTAGATTGTCGCCTCTGAGAGAGTTGACTCCTTCGGAAACGATTTTGAGCGCGTCGATGTCGAGGCCGGAATCGGTTTCGTCAAGGATCGCGTACTTCGGGTTGAGCATCGCCATTTGGAGGATTTCGCAGCGTTTCTTTTCTCCGCCCGAGAAGCCGTCATTGATCGATCGCGAGGTGAATTTGCGGTCGATTTTCAGCATATCCATCATTTGGTAGAGCTCTTTATAAAAGGCGGGAGCATTGAGCTCTTCCCCTTTGGGGAGACGAGCTTTCTTCGCAGCCCGGATAAAGTTGGCGATCGATACCCCTGGAATTTCCATTGGATACTGGAAAGCGAGGAACAAACCGGCACGCGAGCGCTCGTCAACTGCGAGATCGAGAATGGACTTGCCGTCCATTAGCGCGTCGCCACTATTGATTTTGTAATCCGGGTGGCCGGCCAAGGCTTTTGCCAATGTGCTCTTGCCTGTTCCATTGGGACCCATGATCGCATGAACTTCGCCTTTAGGAACCGTCAGGTTGAAGTCCTTAATGATCGTCTTGTCGCCAATGCTAACGTTAAGGTTTTGAATTTCGAGTGTAGCGCTCATTTGTCAGTGTTTTTGTAGTGAAATAGATGTGGTTTCGCTGTTGATTGGCTCGTTTTCGGTAGTTTTCCCGCGGAAAGTGATGTCGATCGAGCTGGGTTCAAAATTTTCAGGGAGCAAGCTTGAGAGTTTTTGGAGAGCTTCCAAGTCGAGTTGGATGTCGAAGATTTCGCCTGTTTTGTTGTCGTGAAAGTGGGCGTGGTCGGAGAGGTTGGGGCAGTATCGAGTTGATTCGCGCTCCAGATGGACTTGTTTTACCAGGTCGCATTGGACGAGGGTTTCAAGGCAGTTGTAAACGGTTGCTAGCGAAATAGTTGACATATCTAGTTTGACACGTGCGAAGACTTCTTCCGCGGTGGGGTGATCCCGCTTCGAGAGGATTGCGTTATAAACGACTTCTCTCTGACGCGTGAATCGAAGGCCCGCTTGAGCGAGCTTACGATTGAGCGTATCTGTGGTGGCTTGACGGTCCATTATTTTGTTTTGAAGACGGCTCTAACTAAGAATCAATCTCATTATCAATAGGAAACTGGAATAATTCTAAATATCAAGAGAAAATTGGAATCATTAAAAATAAGCCCAACTGAGCTGATTCGAAAAATAGGGATTTTGGGGGAGAGAGCCAAATGCCGGTCGAGCGAAGGGAGAACTTGTTATTTGGAACGCAGCAGTCAAGTTTTGAGGCGTGAGCGTTAACTTATTGGCCGAAATAAATAGGCTATAGTCTGTATCGTTTCCGGGACGTGCTTCAGGTCAGTCTTTATTCGAAACCCTATGCGAGTTGTTACGTTTTTTCTCCCTATTGCTTCTTGCGAATGCTATCGTTGCGTTTGTTGAGAAGTGCCTGAGTATCGTGTTCATTTTTACGGATGATCGCTGTTAGCAGGTCTTGAGAGCTTACGATCCGACTAAACTTTCGTCTCGTAAAATAGATAGGATCTCAAACCAGAGGATGCTATTTTCGCGTTGCAACGCTACGATTTCGATTTGGGGGTTAAACCGAGCGGTTATTCAGACGCGGAAGTAGAGTCACTTGAATGGGTCCTATCGGAGCGGGATTAACTTTGATGGCCATCAGGAGACTTTTCCGAAATTGCTTCGAGCGGAAGGATACGTTCTACTAGCATTATTTAAAGTATCCAGGATTCCATGACGTTTTTCTTCACCGAGGCGTTACAACTGGGCGAGTCGATTTGTTCGTACGTTGTGGGGTATGTTGGTTTCTGAATAAGAGGTAAGCTCGAACATGGCTATTTCCAAAGGTCTGTATTCGTAATTCCGATGTCCTTGGCTTTGAAAACGGGGTCCTGTCCATTTTTCTTCTGCTTTTCGTAGTCTCTGAGACAGTGTAAAGCAGGAGGACAGAGAATGAGAATGGCAACTATGTTGAGCCACGCCATTAGGCCGACTCCAATATCGCCGAGCGCCCAGGCAAACGCCGCGCTTCGCATCGTTCCGAAGAAAACGACAGCGAGAAACAGAAGCCTGATGACGAAGATGGCTTTTACGCGAGTGTTATGGCCTTTCCAAAGGTAGGCGATGTTGGTCTCGGTGTAATAGTAATAGGCCATCAGTGTCGTGAACGCGAAGAAGAAAAGGGCGAATGCGATAAAACCGCTACCAAATCCGGGTAGAAGCGAGTCGACCGCCGCCTGGGTGAATGCGGGGCCGCTTTCGATGCCAGGCATGTTTTCGACGATGAATCCGCCTGACGGATCGCTTACGTTGTAAACGCCAGTTATTAGAATCATGACAGCGGTAGCGGTACAGACGAACCAGGTATCGAAGTAGACGGAGAAAGCTTGGACGAGTCCTTGTTTAGCGGGATGACTCACTTCTGCGGCGGCTGCAGCCATCGGACCGGTGCCTTGTCCGGCTTCGTTTGAGTAGATACCGCGTTTCACGCCCCAACTGATTGCCATACCGAGCATGCCCCCAAATGCAGGTTCCGCGGCGAATGCGCTGCGAAAGATTAAGGCGAATACTTCAGGCAATTTAGAAATGTTGGCTGCTATGACGGCAGCGGCGACCAATATGTAGCCGACTGTCATTAGGGGAACTAGCCATTGAGCCACGTGGCCGATGCGCTTGAATCCTCCGAAGATAATGAATCCTAACAGAATCACTATAATCGCTCCGCTTGTGGATGTGTCGATTCCGAATGCATTATTGACTGCGGCTCCGATACTATTCGATTGGATGCCTGGTAGAAATAGTCCTGTTCCCAGGATTGTGGATACTGCGAAAAGAACAGCATACCATTTCTGCTTGAGCCCTTTTTCAATGTAGTAGGCTGGACCGCCGCGGTATTGTCCGTCGATTTCAACCTTGTAAATCTGGGCAAGAGTCGATTCGACAAAGGCTGAGCCGGCGCCAAGGAAGGCGATCGCCCACATCCAGAAGACTGCTCCAGGACCGCCCATCGCAATGGCTGTGGCGACGCCGGCGATGTTGCCCGTTCCAACTCGCCCGGATACTGCGACGGCGAATGCTTGGAAAGAGGAAAATCCTTTGGCCGATTCGCCGCCGCTGAAGAGATACTTCGCCATATCCTTGATATGGCGGATTTGCAGAAAGCGCGTCGCGATTGTAAAGAAGAGGCCAACTCCAAGACAAAGAGCGATGAGAGCGTTGCTCCAAATTATGCCGCTAATGTAATTGACGATTGGTTCCAAGGGATAGAGGTGGGTTGAAATGTAGTTGAGTCGTGCCTAAGGGAAGAGGTGGGCATCGACGCTAGGATGGTAGGAATAAGAAGTCAGAATTCAGTGGAGTCGAGAGGGATTCTCGATTGGTCCTGAAAAGTCGTTTTGACCTTTATTCACTAGGGCGAGCATTTGGAAATCCTCTAGGCTCTTGGAGAGAATTTACTATGGTTGGGTCAAAAAAATGGAAAACGGAGGTTTTTGGATTGAGCATTTGGCTCGAAGCGTAGGCAATTGAAAGGGGTAAAGGGAGTTAATTAGGGTTCCTTGGGGTCTGTTATAAAGGAATATCTATTTCGAGAATCACTCCAAGGTTGCGAGAAATACAGTAAAGCCTGATATCAAAGCCTATCATGTGAAACCTAGTGTTTCGGACGATTTAATTAGCGTTATTAATTGAGGGAGATTTCTAATCGAGATGAAAAGGCCGTTTAGACTTTAGAATCACCAACAATTGGTTCGGCTAATAATAGGGATGTAATAAAGGAAATGGGGGATTTTAGGGGAAAGGTGGGACGGTCTCGGATTAGAGGTTGTGTGGATCCGGATGAATCCAAGGGGATCTGTAAGGACGGGCGAGGAGAGCGTTGGCTTCATCGTCGCCGATAACCTGATGCGCGACGGGATCCCATTTCAAGCTTCGACCTAGTTGCATTGAAATGTTGGCGAGAATACAGGAGGCGCTGGAAATGTGGCCTTCTTCAATATCGGCCACGGGGCGACTGCGCGTTTCAATGCAATTAAGAAAATCTGTCATGTGTCCTCGAATTGCGGGGGCGACATGTTTCTCGAGGGCTTTTTCGGTTTTGTCTTCGGGATATTGTTCGAGTTCGAATGTAACGTCTCTATGGATACCCTTGGCTTTCTTGTTTTTTGGGATGAAATCGTATTTGTGCACACTTGCCTTTAGGGTCCCTTTTTCGCCGTAGAAAATAGCTGCCCATGGATATTCTGGATCGGGGGCGTCGCCCCAGCTCCGGTGCGTCCAAACCGTTTGAAAATCGCCGTAGTCGAAGGTCGCCGTTTGGCTGTCTGGCGTATTGGCTCGGCTGTTTTTATCGATGAAAATGCCACCCGTAGAACTAATATTGGTAGGCCACCCGAGATTCATCATCCAACGAGCCATATCAAACATATGGACGCACATGTCGCCCATGATGCCATTGCCATATTCCATGAAAGCACGCCATTTTCGTGGGTGGACGAGGCTGTTGTACGGGAGCATTGGCGCGGGGCCGGTCCACATGTCGTAGTCGAAGTGGCTCGGCGCTGTTGAATTGGGCGGGTTGTTTCGATTCCGCATGTGGTAGTAGCAGCAGAGTTCTACGTGGCCGATCTTTCCGAGTTTGCCTTCCTGGATTAGTTCTCGGGCTTCGATTAAATGAGGCGTGCTGCGGCGTTGCGTTCCCACTTGAACGACGCGTCCGTATTTTCGCGCGGCGTTGAGCATTGCCTGGCTTTCGATTACATCGACTCCAGTTGGTTTTTGGACGTAGACGTCGGCACCGGATTTCACCGCTTCAATCATCGGTAGGGCGTGCCAGTGATCGGGCGTATCGACGAGGACTATGTCGAGGTCCTTTTCGTTGAGCATTTCCCGATAGTCGCCATAGAGTCGGGGACGCTTGCCGGAAGATTGGCGGGAGGCTACGATGTCAGCAGCGTCGTTCAGCATATGACTATCGACGTCGCAGAGGGAAATAACATCGACCGGCGCTACCTGGATTAGACGCAGTAAATCGCACTTTCCGTACCAGCCGGAGCCGATGAGGCCGACGCGCTTTTTCGTGGATGAAAAATTGAGGGCGTAGTTGGGTATAGTCGACAACGCGAGTCCCGCCGCGCCGGATTTTAAAAACTGTCGGCGATTCATGGAACGGATAGTCCACGAACTCCTTGAAAATTCAATACAATCCCGTCCTGGTACAAATGAACGCCGAAGCGGGGGTAGCTTCGACGGTCGAGGAGTGATTTCCTTCGAAATGAAAACCGGTTTGTTTGGATCGAAATTGAGAATTTGAGAATAAAGTCGATCGCGTTTCGGTAATCCCTTAGATTGTTTTCTTCACCTTCCAGAACGGATTCGTGGGCATTGCCGATTTTTTGCGATTCACAGGTCTTGCATCTCTTTTTTGGAGGGCATATCTGCTAAAGGGTGCTGGTTGAAGGAACAGGTTTTTTCGATGCTCACTGTCATCTGCAAGACGAACGTCTGGTGGATTGGTTGAGTGAGGGAGGACTTGAAGCCATGAAAGAGGCAGGCATTCGGATGAGCGTAGTAAACGGCACTCGCCCTGACGATTGGGCCCGAGTGGCTGATTTGGCAAATCGTTTGAATATAGTGAAACCGTCGTTCGGTTTGCATCCTTGGTTTGTCAATGAACGCCCGAGCGATTGGAAGGAGCGGTTGGAAGCGTGTTTGAACCGTCCGAATGTCGCTGTGGGCGAGATCGGATTGGATCGCTGGATCGAGGGGCACGATATTGAGGCTCAGATGGAAGCGTTTCGATTTCAGTTTCGCCTAGCCCAATCGCGCGAGTTGCCGATTTCGATTCACTGCCTTCGAGCTTGGGGGCTTTTGCATGATCTTCTGAAGGAGGAAGGGTGCTCGGTGCGAGGATTCCTACTGCATTCCTACGCGGGGCCGCTTGAGATGGTAGAGACTTTCGTGGCGTTGGGAGCCCGCTTTTCATTTTCGGGCTATTTTGCGAGTGATGATAAGTCGAAGAAACGAGCGGCGTTTGATCGGGTTCCTTTGGACCGATTGTTGATTGAATCGGACGCGCCGGATATGTTGGGGCCGGAGGAGTTGATGCTGGAGGAACTTCGCGATAAAAATGGCAGGCCGATTAATTCACCTTTGAATTTGCCTCGGATTTACGAATACGTTGCGGGCATGCGAAATATGAGCTTGGAAATGTTGATCCCGGTTGTCGCTGAAAACTTCGAGACCTTTTTTCATAGATGATGGGACTGGTAGCTGCAGTCGCTTGCTACGTCTACTGGGGATTGATTGTCATGTATTGGGTCGCGCTCGCTCAGGTCGATTCCCAAGAGCTGTTGATGCATCGTGTCGTTTGGACGTTTGTTTTGACTCTGTTTGTAATGGGTTTTCGCGGAACTTTGCGTGAGTATCTCGCTGCGTATAGGAATAGAAAGGTCTTTTGGTGGCATTGCTTGGGCGCTGCGTTGTTGGCAGCCAATTGGTATCTTTTCGTTTATGGGGTGACCCATGGGCGAATCGCTGATGCCAGTTTGGGTTATTTCCTCTGTCCTTTCGTCACTATTTTCTGGGGACGAGTTATTGAAAAAGAAAAATTGAGCAGAACGCAGTGGGTATCGATCGTCTTGGCGGGGCTAGGGGTTGCCCGTATAGCCTGGAGTATTGGTGAAGTACCGGTAATCGCTACGGGTATCGCTTTGACATGGGGAACGTTTAGCATCGTGAAGAAGCGTTCGAACCTCGGAATATTCTCGGGCTTGGGAATGGAGATGTCTATTTTGACGCCATTCGCTATCGCATACCTGCTTTGGTTTGGCGTGAAGGGTGAGATTGTATGGGGAACGCTTGGGGGCTCATTCGATCTGCTGATCGCGTCTACGGGTTTCGTTACAATGGTTCCATTGCTGCTCTATGCCTATGCTGTGAAACGCGTATCGCTAACGACTATGGGGCTTTTGCAGTATGTGATGCCGACTATCGGCCTTGCGATCGCGGTATTTGTTTACGAAGAGCCTTTTGGCAGAGAGCGGCTGGTTGCATTTTGTTCTATTTGGTTGGGCTTGGCTTTGTACGCGATGGATAGCTTTAGGAATGCTCGAAAAAGCAGGACTTAGGTAAGGCTGCTCCAGGTGGGTGATTGAGCGACTTTTAGAGATTCGCTGAACTGGGCGAGTGTGGCTTTAGGTGAAGATCGGACTAGGATTGTTCTGGATCGGACGAGTCTAATTATCTTAGGCGTGCGATAATCCACTCAATGAATACGAATCCTATTATTCTCTCAGGTGTACACGTTGAAGTAACGGAAGCGCTGAAACTGAAGGTTTTCGAGCAATTGGAACAATTGTTTGCCCATGAGCCGAGAATCTTGCGAGTGCGCGTGGAATTGGAATGCGTAACGCACGCTACGAGTCACAGAGGCGAATTTCTAGCCAGGGGGCATGTGGAGCTGAAGGGACGTACGTTTTTCGTTTCGGAACGAATGGACGACCTCTATGCGGCGATTGGATCGCTCTCGCAAAAGCTAGACCGTAAAATTAGACGGCATAGTCGTCGCCGGGAGGCGGACCGCAAGTATGCTCAGCCACTTGGGGTTTAGCCTAAACGCGTCTAGATAAGCTCCTTCAAGTCCGTTAAGGATACCTTGGCGTTGGCGGCTTCGCTGGCGTCGAAGATGTCTTCGAGCAGTTTCCGTTTTTGGTTCTGCATCTGGAGGACTTTCTCTTCTACGGAATCGGCCACGATGAGTTTGTAGCTGGTGACGACTTTCGATTGGCCGATGCGGTGAGCTCGATCGGTGGCTTGGGCTTCGGTTGCGGGGTTCCACCAGGGATCGAAGTGTATTACGGTATCCGCTCCTGTGAGGTTGAGGCCTGTGCCGCCGGCTTTTAGCGATATGAGGAAAATCGGGATTTCGTCGCTATCTTGAAAGCGATCGACTTGGGCCATTCGGTTTCGAGTGGAGCCATCGATGTAGCAAAAATCGATGGATTGTTGTTCGAGTTCTTCCTTGAGTAGGGAGAGGATCGATACGAATTGGGAAAAGACGAGGATACGATGCCCGCCATCGATCGCTTCTTCGAAAAGTTCGAGAAAGCTGGCTCGCTTTGCAGAAGCTTCTGGCGCTAGAGTCTTGTCGATAAGTCGTGGATCGCAGCAGGTTTGGCGAAGACGCAGGAGCTGGGTGAGTGTTTTCATGCGAACTGCTCCTTCGCTGGCGCCGCTTTTTTCTAGAACGGCGATTTCGTTTTCGGCGAATCGCTTAGTTTGTTCGTAGACCCGCTTTTGAGCGTCGGTCATTTCAACGAAAACAATTTGCTCCAGTTTTTCGGGCAATTCGGGAGCGACGTCTTTTTTCGCCCTTCTAAGTATGTAAGGAGCGGCTTGATCTTTGATGCGCTCTTCATGCCAGCGACGTTCCTCGCCACGAGCTCCGGATGGAATGGTTTTCCAGCCGCCGGGCATAATGAAGTCGAGCAGCGACATGAGGTCTTGAATACTATTTTCTACGGGAGTGCCGGTGAGGAGAAATCTGCCCTGAGTTTGGAGAGAGCTGATAGCCTTTGCATTGCGAGTGCGTCGATTCTTGATGTGTTGCGCTTCGTCCCCAATAACGCAGAGGAAATCGATCGCGGCGAATTGCTCTTCGTCTCTGATTAAGGTGCCGTATGAAGTGACTATGAGGTCGACGCCTTGGAGGTCTTGCTTTTTTCCGATCCTCTGGGAACCGTGATTGACGAAGACCTTTAGCTGCGGACAAAACTTCAATGCTTCCCGACGCCAGTTTTCGACAAGCGAAGCCGGGCAGACGACGAGTGAGATTCGAGGTGAGAGCGGGTCGCGTTCGATTCGCAAACTCGCGAGTAGGGCTAGCGTTTGAAGGGTTTTTCCGAGACCCATTTCGTCGGCAAGAATGCCTCCAAGTTGATGGGTGAATAAATGTCGCAGCCAGGAAACGCCTATCTTTTGATAGGGGCGTAGCGTTGCTTCGAGCTCTTTGGGGAGTGGCGCGGGCTTGAGCTTCGAACGGTCTTTGAGCGCTACGCTGCGAGCTCGCCAGGTTGCAGGCGGCTTGAAATTAGGGTTGAGCTCCGTGATGGAGTCTTCGACTTCCGGCGTTCGGGTGAACGGCACCTTGTACTTGCCATTGTGCAGGAGTGGCGCATCGGGCGATTCGGCGAGTGATTTCTGAAGTGTATGGAGCGAATCGATACGGCTTTTCTTGATGAGATAGACTTGGTCGCCGGATTCGATGTAATGGCGTCCGGAGTTGAGGTCTTTGCTGATCGCCTGGGGCGTGGCTTGGCCTGCGGAAATGGTTAGGTTAACGGAGTATCCGTTGCGCTCTTCAGATATCTCGGTTCTGATTTTGGCTTCTCGGATCGATTCGACTCGATTAAGAAAGTTGTCGGTGAATTCCGCTCCGTAGCGCTCTTCGAGTTCGTTCCAGTATTCGCCGAGGAAGTTGAGGGTTAGGTGACGGTCGCGAAGCCACCAACGACGATTTCGCGGTTCGAGTTTGAATCGGTGCTGGCCAAGTAATTCACGTACTTCTTGGTAGTAGGGGTGTTCACGAGAGGGGAGGGAGATCGATAGGAAGTGGGAGGATCCGTCGACGACCATCGGTGTTCCGTAGAAATCGTTTAGCGGTTTGCTTTCCAGTTCGGGTGTCGGCGGAGGAAAGGGGTGCGATTTAGTTTTGGTGGGAACGGCTTTTTTTTCTGGGATTTCTAGGAATTCGGATACGCCGATGAGTTCGCTGAAATTCCAGTCAATCGGCGCTTTGGGCTGGTTCGCCCAATAAAAAGCAGGCGTGCCTTGAAGTCCGCGAACCAATTGTCCGAGTTGATCCTTCTTCATTTGTAGAAAGGAGGAAAGAGTGCCGCCGCACCATTGGAGTAGTGAGAAGGCTGCGACGCGTCCGGCTTCGTCGAGAGCGGCGAGGGATTCCATGCTCGCTTTTTCGGGAGCTAGGATTTGTCCGTTGTCTTGCTCGAATTCTAGTTTCGTTGGAATGGCGTCGCGTTGAGCAGAGGATTCCAGGTTCGGCGGTATTATGATACGGATTCGCACAGCGTGAGTCGGAATAGCGTTCTCAGTCCCTTGATACGGGGATGTGAATGACGTATTTTTCCTGGAACTCCTCGTAATCGAAGAATTCTTGGATCGGGTAGGCTGTGGGGTTTTCCTTGATGCTGGCGAATTCATCGCTCAATTCCCCTCCTTTGAGGTAAAAAACTCCGTTGGGAAAATCGTTGAATGCGGTGCGTTTGACGCGCTTGCGTATCCAGTTCATGAATCGCGGAAGTTGAGTGACTGCCCGCGCAACGATGAAGTCGTATTGGTTAGACACTTTTTCGGCCCGCGCTTGTTCTGCGGAGACATTGTCGAGTTCGAGTTTATGGACGCAATCGACAACGACTTTGATTTTTTTGCCGATTGAATCGACTAAGTGAAAGCCGCATTCTGGAAAGAGAATGGCGAGGGGAATTCCAGGGAAACCGCCGCCGGTGCCGACGTCCATGATGCGAGTGCCGTCTTTGAACGGCATTGCTTTGGCTATGGCTAGCGAGTGAAGAATGTGCTTCTTGGGAAGATTCTCGATATCCGTGCGCGAGATGAGGTTGATCATCTGATTCCATTCGGCGATGAGATTCGCGTAAGCGGCAAACCGGTCTTTTTGAAGGTCGGTCAATTCTGGGAAATGCTGCTCGAGGATCTGAAGGTCGAAATCCATAAGGAGCTGTCAGTGCCCACTCGTCGAGGGAAGGGCAACCAAATTGTGTGTTGGGGACAGTCGCGATAAATCAACGGCCACCGCCAGGTCCACCTCTTCCGCCGGGACGCCGTTGAGTAGGCATTACTTTATCCATGGCTGCTCTGTAACTCTTGAGCTGCTTCTTCTCTAGAATGGCTTTGATTTTTTTGTCCACGTCGCTCCGCAATTTTTGAAGTTTTGCCATACGGGCCATAATCGCTTCGCGATTACCGCGGACCCTCTGACCTTCGCCACCGCTTCTGGCCATTTTCTGTCGCTCGGCCTGCATTTTCATTCGTTCGATTTGAACAGGAGCAAAGTAGGATATTAGCGCTTTTTGAACGGGTACAACTTGCACTTCGTGGAGCTCAATTCCGTCCATGACAGTCAGGACTGCTTGTTCAATGGACTGATTAAGACGCTGCTTGGCTGCTTCCACCTCTTCGGGGCTCATGGCTTCCTGTTGGGATAAGGCGGTCGGCATTAAGCCAAGGAAAACGATCGATATTAGGGAAACAGCTTTAGAACGTAATTGGATTTTCATCGAGGAGGTGATTTATGGGTTTATGAGGGATAGCCGAACGTGACTTCGTTTTTAGAACGAAATTTCGCTGGCGGCGGTTACATTTCGGAGGACGGGCGGAGTAAGATTTTGAGTGTGAGCATGGGAAAAGAATGATTACTTGTTCGATCCGCGTCGAAATTGCGGGGTTGAAATGGAAATAAACGTTATGAAGAGCACATCTACTAAATCGAGAACGCCTCACCTGATTTTATCGCTCATTCTGAGTTTGTCACTCTGGGGGCTTATGGCTTTGGGAAAGGCTTCGTCGCAGGCTGGAGTAGATGCGATGACAGGGGCGACAAAGCAATTCCTCGATACGTTGAGCCCTGCTCAGGCTGGTAAGGCGCGTATAGGCTTCGATGATGGGGAGCGTGCGAATTGGGCGTACGTGCCGAAGGATCGCCGTGGGGTGCCGTTGAAAGATCTGAACGTTTCGCAACGCGCGATGGTTCACAATATCCTGAAAAGCGTGCTGAGCGAAAATGGTCACCGGAAAGTGGAAAATATCATCTCGTTGGAGGCGGTTCTATTTGCTCTCGAAGGGGCTGAACATCGCGATGTCGAATTGTATTATTTCTCGATATTCGGTGATCCGGGGGTTAAAGCGTCATGGGGGTGGCGTTTCGAAGGGCATCATTTGTCTCTGAATGTTACGGTTGCGAATGGAAAGATACTGGCCACGGCTCCGAATTTTTGGGGAGCGAATCCGGCGGAAGTGCGTAAAGGCAGTAAAGCGAAGCTCGGATTTCGTACTTTGAAGGACGAAGAAGATTACGCTCGGGATCTATTGGGATCGATGAATTCCGAACAAAAGGAAAAGGTGATTTTCGAGGACAAGGCGTTTCGGGATGTGGTAACCAAGGCTCAGCCTGAGATTGAACGAATGGAGTTGGTGGGCATCGCTTTTGAGGACCTTAAGGGGAAGCAGCAGAAAATGCTTTGGAAGCTCATCCATGTTTACTTGGACAACATGCGTCCGGAAGTTGCTCGAGCTCGCTTGGAGAGAATCCAGGAAGAGGGCGAGTCGGCCATCGTTTTTGGGTGGGCTGGGAGCGAAAAGCGTGGCGAAGGACATTATTATCGGGTGCAAGGTCCGTCGTTTCTCATTGAATACGATAATGTGCAGGGCGGAGCGAATCACATTCACTCGGTTTGGCGTGACTTCGAGGGAGATTTTGGACGAGATTTGTTGAAGGAGCATTACAGTGACGGGCACGTGGATTGATAATAGAGGGAAAAACGTTGTCGGGACAGACTACTACTCGCTTGACCAGTCGGTTTCGTTTTGAGACGTTGTCTAATCTGCCAATTCCATGGCGACGGATAATTATCATACCCTTTTTGTTGATTGATGCGTACTCAATTGTTTCTTAAACGAAATTCCGCTCTAAGAACGGCATTTCTAGTTTTACTGGGTTCCGTTATCGGACTGTCGCCGAGGCTCGTCGCTGACGATTACGAGCGATTGGATGCGGCAACCAAAAGATGGATCGAAATTGAGCAGAAAATCGCTAGCGAGCGTAATGGGTGGAAGGCTCAGAAAAAGATATTGGATCAGAGTGTTCTCGTGTTGGAGGCGGATATCGAGGGGCTGGCGATTAATTTGGAGCGCATGCAGAAAGAGGTCGATTTTCGAGCAGGAGAGTTGTCCAAAAATACGGAATCCTTCGATGATCAAGAAATAGCCCGCGTTTATTATTCTGGGAAGTTGGATGAGTTGGAGGAGCGGTTCGATAGGGTGCGAACCCGTGCGCCATCATTTTTGGAAGACGAGTTGAATACTGCCCGTGAAAAATTGGATGCGGGAGACAAGGCGGCTTTGGGAGAGCGTTCGCAGATTCTGATAGCGGCATTTACGCAAATAGAGGATTTCAACCGTACAGTGACGATCGATTACGTGCCTCGCGAATTGAAAGACGGTCGAAAGCTTATGGTTTCGGTCCTTTATTGGGGACTTGCGAGAGGTTATGCGGTGGATCCGCAAGGGACGGTTGCTTGGGAATTGGCACCAGGCGAGTCGGGCTGGAACTGGACTGAAAAGCCGGAGAGCGTAGACGAGATCTTGGAGTTGGTTAAGGTTTACGAGCAGAAACGACCGCCTTCGATTCAGCTATTACCTGGTAAGGTGATGAACCAGACGGGAGGCGAAGAATGATTCGACGAATCGTTTATTTAGCCTTGGTTTTCGCTTTCGGGGCAAATGCTCAGGAGCGTGATGTTTCCGCGTTGGCCGTCGCGATGGAGGCTCGGGTAGAAGCGAGTCTTCAGAAGTATCGCGAATTACAGGAAACGATCGCAGCAGAGAAAGTGCCTATCGTTCAGCAGATCAATGCTTTCGAAAATGAGTCGATTGAGATGCGGGCTCGGATTCGGGCGATGCGTTCTTCTGAAGACGAGTCCAAAGAAAAATTGCGCTCGAGCCAATCGCTCGCTCGCGATTTGCGAACGCAGAATGATTATGTATCTGGATTATTTGCCCAATATTTGAATACATTCGAAGGGCGTTTGCATATTTCCGAAGATCAACGTTTCGATGTTAAGCTGACTCCGTTGCGGGACGCGATCGAGGTTTCCGGACCAGGGTCTGCGATCGCTCGAGTGAAGCGAACCGAAGCGGTTGAGATCTGTTTGGATAGGTTGGACATCCTTGTCGGTGGTTATGCGTTTGAGGGTAAAGCGATCGATACTACTGGCGAGATCTTGAAGGGTGAGATTCTTGTTTACGGTCCGGTTGCCTATTTTCGAGGAGAGAAAGAGGGTGCTGTTGGACTGTTGAATTTTCGCCCTGGGGCTCTAGAGCCTGAGCTCGTTCGCTTGGATGGCGCTTTTGGAAATGCACTTGAGAAGTATGGAGAGAACGGGAAATCAACGCTTCCGCTGGATGCGTCTCTTGGCAAAGCGATTTCTTTGGAAGAAGCGAGTGGGAATTGGCGTGAACATTTGGAAAAAGGCGGACCGGTCGGTTATGCGATTTTGGGTATGGGCGGACTGGCGCTTTTGTTGGCTCTGGTTAAATTGGCTGACTTTAAGGCATTGAACGTTACGATTCCGGTTAATTTGGCTTCGATTGCCGCGGCTGCGTATTCAGGGGAAAAGGACAAAGCCAAATTGGAGGCAGCATCGACGAAGCCTTGGATGCGTTCGATGCTTTCGGAAGGCTCGGAGCATGCCAATGGAGACCGCGAATTGATGGAGGACCATATGGTGAGCGTTATTCTGCACAGGAAACCACAGTTAGAGCGTTTTCTCCCATGGCTTTCAGTGACCGCTGCGGCGACGCCGTTGATGGGACTCCTGGGGACGGTGGTAGGGATGATTAAGACGTTTACTTTAATTACTATTTTTGGCTCGGGTGATCCGAAGGCTTTGTCATCCGGAATTTCCGAAGCGTTGGTGACGACTGAGCTTGGCTTGGTTGTCGCGATCCCGACATTGATTATTCATGGGGCTTTGTTGAGATTAGCGAAACGTCGAATCAGTGCGATGGAGCTTACGGCGACGGAGTTTTCCAAAATAGTAAATAAACTGAACAGCAAAGAGACTGACTAAGCGGATGGAGGGTTTTTTGCTAGATGCTTGGGAGACTGTTCGAGAAGGGGGCGTTGTTATGATCGCTTTGGTTGCATTGTCGTTTTTGTTATACCGTTCGGCTTTTGGGACGCTTTCGTTTGTGAAGGGTTTTTCGGCTTCTATGAGTACCGAGGGTATCGAAAAGGGTTCGAGTTTCGTTGATCGAGAAATTGCGCTTTCTCAGAAGAAGCGAGAGTTTAGCGAGTTGGTTTCCCGTCAAGTCGCCTACATTGGAATGCTCGCTGCAGCTGCACCGTTGTTGGGATTGCTTGGTACGGTAATCGGAATGTTGAATACGTTCGAGAGTCTTTCTCAGCGTATGCAGGAAACAACTTCTCAGGTTTCCAGTGGAGTGAGATTCGCGCTAGTGACAACTCAGGCAGGGCTGATCGTCGCAATCCCGGCGATCTTCATTATTCAATGGATTAGGCGAGAAGCGAAAATTCGTCAGCATGAGCTTGTTCAGGCTGAGTTCTCGCTTATGCGCGAACGAAAGGAAGGCAACGTATGAGGCGGGATATGCTAGACTTGGAGTTGAGCGGAGAGACGGAGATCAATCTTTCTCCGATGATCGACTGTATTTTCATTTTGTTGATTTTCTTTATCGTAACCACGGTTTTCGTTCAAGAATCGGGGATCGACGTAGAAAAACCGGAAGCAAGTAATTCGACGCCATTACCGAAAAATAGTATCCTGATCGCAATTACCGAGACCGGTAGGATTTATCACGGAGGTAAGGAGATTTCCTTGGCTCGAGTGCGGCCGATCGTTCATCGTATTCTGGCGATCGAAGATGCTCCGGTTATTATTCAAGCGGATCGAGCGTCGATCCATGACACCTTCGCAAAGGTTTATGGCGAGGTGAAGGCAGCGGGTGGAAAGGATATTCATTTCGCTACAAACGAATGATGGCACATTCATTAGAAACTCGGTTGAGCAAATCGACCAACTCGGTCGGGGTGGCATTTTTCGCTATCATCGGAACGGGGATTTTGTTTTCGGCGATGTCCTTGTCGCGATTAGGTTCGGTTGAGCCACCTGCAGATATCAGCGTTGCCAAAATCGATGTTTTTCTTCCGCCTCCGCCTCCGCCTCCTCCACCAGAGGTCGTAACGAAAGCAGTAACATCTCAAGTGCCGATTCAGGTGGAAGTTAGCTTAGATCCTAAACCGACTGAATTAACCGTAAAACCAGTTGAGGTAAGCATGGATACTTCGGTCCAAGTTTCAGATCGAATAGAAGTTAATTTGACGGAATTCGATCGTCCGAGGATCGAAGTAAATTTGGAGAATATCGTTTATGACAAAACCGAAGTAGACGAAATTCCTGCGAGGAGTCATTCGCCGATGCCGAACCTTCCTTCGCAATTAAGGAAAAAAGTCGGAGACTCTCGCGTAATTGTGCAAGTTTTGATCGATCAAAAAGGCAAACCTTTGCATGTGTGGGTATTGAATTCACCGGTTAAGGAAGCGACTCCTTATATTATTAAAGACTTGATGCGTTGGCGGTTTCGGCCAGGCAAGAAAGATGGTCAAAAAGTTCGAACTAAAGTTCGATTCGTTTTGGTTTTTCAGAAATCTAAAGATTCATCACCATTTAGCCTATGAACAAAGTTTTCCTGATTATGTTTGTATCCTGTTTGTTGGGGTTAGTTGCGTTTTCCCAGGATAGCGATGAAATGGGTAAGCCTGATCTTTTCGGTCCTGAGTTCCAGAAGCGGTTTACCGCTAGCTATGGCGTGCTGGAGGATCGAGAACCGGAATTGCAGGAATTGGAAATCGTCCTTCTCGAAGAGATCGGACCAATGGTCGAGGAGAACCCGGAATTCGCTAAATCGATGCTAGAGGGAATGCTTGGCGACGATTCGGAAGCGACTGCAACCTTTAACTTTATATTGGCGAACTTGTATTTTAATGGAGACGCTATAGAAAGTGCTATGGAAGAATATGACCTAGCGATTGGTAAGTATCCAGCTTTTCGGCGTGCTTGGAAGAATTTGGGTCTACTGAAGGTTCGTAACGGGGATTATGAAGGAGGTTTGAAAGCTCTAGTACGTTGTGTGGAACTGGGGGATACAAGTCCCGATACCTATGGCTCGGCAGCCTATAGCCATTTGCGCGTCGGAAATTTGATGGCTGCGGAGTTAGCGTATAATGCGGCTATCGTGTTGGATCCAAATAATATCGAATGGATTGAAGGTAAGGCTGAGGCTATGATTCAGGGTAAGCGTTTTGCAGATGCTCGACCTTTGTTGCTGGAGCTGATTAAGCGCAATCCAGATAAGGCTGCTTATAGGATGTTTCTGGCGAATATTCATGTGGAGTTAGGAGAATTCATTGAGGCTGCTCAAGTTTTCGAATTGATTCATGCGATGGGTGAGGGGAATGGAGATACGCAACTTCAACTGGCCAATATCTATAGTTTAAGCGGAATGTATGAACTTTCCGTCGATACGTTTTTAGCTGCTACGCCGAAGCAGTTGGAATCGCATATCAATCAAGTGATGATCGGAGTGAAATATCTGTTGGATCAAGAAGAGGTTGAACAGTCTCGGCGATTATTTCGAAAGATCGACGGAATCGGAGATACGTGGTCCTCGGATCAGCGAACGCGATATCTTTTATTGGAAGCGGGGTTTGCTCGGGTGGCCGAAAATCGCGAATTGCTTAAAGAGAAGCTCGTTGAGGCCTTGGAAAACGATCCTTTGAATGGTGATGTTTTGGTCCAACTTGGGTCGCTTTATGCCGAGGATGAAAACAGTGCGAAAGCGATGTTTTACTTCGAGCGGGCATATGGTTCTGAAGATTATGAATACGATGCCCTGATTTTGGCCTCGCAAATGCTCATTAGCGAGAATCGATATGAAGACTCCTTAGCCTTATTGAGGAGAGCTTCTCAGACGCATTCAAGTACAGGGTTAAAGGCGCTGATGGAACGCGTCCAGGCAGCTTCGTTGCAATAGTTAAAAGATGAAGGTCTTACGCAGTTTCGTCTGCAAGTCGTTTACCGCTTTGGATACTGGCTCCCATCGCGATGCCATCGATGGCGTGACCGCCAAAAGCAATGTTGGGATTGTCCGTTTCAATTTCCGCGAGTGTCCGTTTCCAAGGGCCGAAGGCTTTTGTGTACTGGGGAATTGCCCGCGGCCAAGTTGTTAGATGAGAAAAGCAAGGAGCCCCTTTTACGCCAAGAAGTTTATCCAAATCTTTAGCAGCGAGCTCGATGAGGGCCTCTTTGGCGAGATTTGCGAGATCGTCGCGTTGACGTCCGCCAATCATCACGGTGATGAGGCAGTGATCGTCTGGAGCACGTCCTGAAAAAAGGTCCGAACTGAATAGGACGCCCAAGATATTGGGGTCCTCTTTGCTAGGAACGAGAACGCCGAAGCCATCGAGTGGGTGTGCTATCTGGTCCCGCCGATAGCCGAGGGCGAGACTGTGGACTGTTGGGTAAGGCAAGTCGGGAGTTGACGAGAGATGTTCTTTGATCGCTTGCGGCCAGGCGAGTTTCTTAATCGCACGCGATGGGAGACATACGAGAAGCTTCTTAGCGAATCCTTCGAAGTTTTCTCCGTCGCGTTTCCAGGTGACCTGCCAACCTTGATCATTTTGATTGATGGCGACGACTTCTGAGTCGAGCCATAGACGATTTCCGAGTTTGCGTCCCAAGGTTTGAGGAAGCGCATGGAGTCCTTCTTTGAAACTAATGGAGCGTTTCTTGTAGCTGGTTCCTGCGGCTTTCTGCCGCTTTTTGTTTTGGATCGCTCCGCGAATTATCGAGCCGTCGTCACGTTCGAAACCGCGCACGAGCGGGAATGCGTGTTCGAGAATCAATTCTTCTGGATCGCCCGCGTAGACGCCACTGACGAAAGGGTTTATCGCGTAGTCGAGGAATTCGAGTCCCATTCGGCGTTGAACGAATTGAGCGACTGTTTCGAATTTCGCGTCTTCCTCGCTGATGCGCTTGCGGAAAGGCTCGCCGAGAAAGCCGAGTTTCGCTTTAAGGGAGAAGAGCCGCGTGGCGACAGCTTGTAACAGCGATCCGGGTACGGCCACGGGACGATTGTTTCGGACTATAAACCGCTTGGCTGCGTTCGGGTTGGATTCTTGGAGTTGCGTGGATAGGCCAAGTTCGTCGATGAATTGCTCGACCCATTGGCTGGGTAGCAGTAGAGCGTTGGGGCCTTTTTCGAAAAGAAAACCTTCTTGTTTAACGCTTTGGATGGGGCCACCTGGAGTTGGCCCTTTTTCAATAACGCTGATGTCAAGCCCGCGTTGCTGGAGCAAGTATCCGGCAGTGAGACCTGATATGCCTCCTCCAATTATTATGGCATCTTGCATGTCGAAGTATTTCGTTTTCTGAAATGGCTAACCGGTATAGCCTACGACCGTGTTGACCAATGCCTCCATGTTCTCAATACGAGCCGTGGGGAGAATTCCGTGGCCAAGATTGAAAATATGGCCTGGGCGGTCTCGCATGGCGTCGAGGATGCGCGTGGCGTTCTGGCGAACGATTTCCGGAGTCGTGTCGAGAATGACTGGGTCTAGGTTTCCTTGAATCGCGATATTGGCGGGCACTTGCTTGGCGGCCTCTTGTATTGGAATAGTCCAGTCGACGGCGATTGCTTTGGGAAAGGTCGCCGCTTGGCGAGCAATGTGCGGAGCGGTACCTTTAGCGTAGATGATCATGGGAACTTCGTCCCGAACGGCATCGATGATTTGCTTAATCCATTGGAGTGAGGCTTCGTAGTAATCGTTGCCGGAAATGATTCCGCCCCACGAATCGAATATTTGGATGGCTTCCGCTCCGGCGGAGACTTGCATCCGAAAGTAGTCGATCAGGGCCGCAACCAGTTTCTCCATGAGCGCGTTGAATGAGGAGCGGTCCGAGTAGAAGAGTGCTTTGACGCGTTCGAAGTTTTTGGAGCTCCCGCCTTCGACCATGTAGGTGGCCAGGGTCCAAGGAGAGCCTCCGAATCCGAGTGTCGCTTTCGAGCCGTCTAGTTCGGCGCTGATCAGCTTCAGGGCCTGAGCTACGTAGGACAGCTTTTCTTTGATGGCGGAAGCGTCGAGCACGTCGATTTGGTCGCGAGTATCGAGGCGGTAGTTCATACCGATACCGCCTTGGTCCCGAAAATGATAGCCTTGGCCCAGCGCTTCGGGGATTACCAGGATATCGGAAAAGAGAATGGCGGCATCGAGATCGAAGCGTTTCAAAGGTTGGAGCGTTACTTCCAGAGCGAGTTCTGGAGTTTGGGCGAGCTCGAGGAAGGAGTATTTCTCCTTGAGGGCTCGGTACTCGGGCAAGTAACGGCCTGCTTGACGCATGACCCAGATGGGAGGTCGGTCGAGTGGCTGGCAATTAAGCGCAGCGTGAAAGCGTTCGCGGGAGTTCATTGGCGGGATTGAAAGTGGGTGATTAGGAATTATTAAAAGAGTGAAAGTGTTTATCGCGTTAGTGCTGCCCAGTCTTGTGGGACGAGGAAGGTGTCGTAGAGTTCTGCTTCGGGAGTTCCTTTTTCGGGGGCGTAGTCGTATTTCCACGATACGTCGCTTGGGAGGGATATGAGGATGGATTCGGTTCTTCCGGCGCTTTGCAGGCCGAATAGAGTGCCGCGGTCGTAAACGAGGTTGAATTCGACGTAGCGGCCGTGGCGGTAGCGTTGGAAGCCTATTTCGCGTTCGCCGTAGGGAGTGTTTTTGCGGCGTTTGACGATCGGAAGGTAGGCTTTGCCGAAGTGGTTTCCGATACTTTGCATGAAGGCGAATGCGTTTTCGAAGCCGCCTTCGTGGAAGTCGTCGAAAAAGAGTCCGCCAATGCCTCGCGGTTCCGAGCGATGCTTGATGTAGAAGTAGCGATCGCAGGTTTCTTTGAGTTTCGGATAGTGATGATCCCCAAATGGATCGCATGCGGCTTTGGCGGTTTTGTGCCAATCGATGGCATCTTCTCGAAATCCGTAGTAGGGAGTTAGATCGAATCCGCCTCCGAACCACCAAACATCCGATTCATCGGTATTCCGCGCGGGCGCAAAAAAGAAGCGAACGTTGGCGTGCGACGTTGGAGCGTAGGGATTTTTCGGATGTATGACAATGGAAACGCCGGTGGCGTGAAAGGGTCGTCCGGCTAGTTCGGGACGGGTTATGGTGGCCGATGGGGGTAGATTGTCGCCCATAACATGCGAGAAGTTTACGCCGGCTTTGTCGAAGGTTTGGCCACCTTCGAGCACGCGGGTTATTCCGCCTCCTCCGCTTGGTCGATCCCAGGAATCGATAATGAAGCGGTGTTTCGGGTCTTCCTCTGACTCAAGCTGAGCACAAAGATCGCTTTGTAGATCGAGTAGATAAGTTTTGACTAGTTTAAGGGTTTCTAGGCTCACGGAATCAATCCTAAGAGGAAAACGCGGGAGATCTAGTTTTTTGTCGAAATTCGAAGTAAAAAGCGTCGAAGGGGTTGAGCTCCATCTTCAAGAGTTGCGGCTTGCACTTGCTTTTTACCGACTTCGTTAGCATTGATCTCGTTGTTACCGTTTGTGTTTTCGTATTGGAATCGATGAATCTTATCATGACAAAAAGTCGCTCTTCACTCAGTTTCGCGGTCCTGTTGGCCGCATTGATTGTTTTATTTTCAGGCTTGGGATTTGCTCAAAGCGATTCGAACGCATTGGCTCCATTGGTCGTTAATGCCGGGAGTAGCGAGGATGAGGTGAAGTCCGAAGAGGACGCATCAGGTGATGGTTCGCCTGAATCAAGCACAGACGAAAAAACGGTTTCGGCTGATGAGGAAGAAGACCCCGTGGAGAAAGCGCGGACGGCTGAGCTGAAGCGTTTGAAAGACGAGCGGGAGATGATTCAGGCGAGACTGTCTTTGCGTTCGGAGCAATTCAAAGAGGAGCTGATCGGCCTGAAGGAAGAGAAAGAGCGATTATCAACGGAGAATTCACTGGTTAGGGAGCGCTTGAGTGACGAGTTGACTGAGCTGAAGTTGGCCAATGAGCGGTTGAATGCGCAGATCGACACTTTGAATAAGGAGCTTTCGTTCGAGAGTTTGAAGGCGAAGAAGCTGCTGAATGAAGAATTGTCGGAAATGCGTATCGAGGAAGAGCGGCTTAAGCTTCAAAATTCAATAGCATTGAAAAAGATGGAGACTGAAGTTGCTGAACTGCGCTTGGCAGATACGCGTTTGAAGTTGAAGCGGGCGACATTGGATATCGATGTAGCTGAGCTTACTGCAAAATTGATGCTGAAGGAAAAGGGCGATTTGGTTCAAGATCAGGTTTATGCGGATCGCGATTTAATGTACTTAAAGGAACCGTTTGTGGATGGAGTACTGCATGTGAGCGATCGACGCGTGGCTTTAAATGGCCCGATCTGGAGTGGTTTGGCGGACTACGTGAGCGAGCGAATCAATTTCTATAATAATGAAAGCTCGGATTACCCAATTTTCTTGGTAATTGATTCTTCTCCAGGTGGATCGGTGATGTCTGGATACAAGATCATGAAGGCGATGCATGGTAGCAAAGCGCCTGTTTATGTGGTGGTTAAATCTTATGCAGCGAGCATGGCGGCTAGTATCGCTACGTTAGCAGAACGCTCGTTTTGCTACCCGAATGCAGTTATTTTACATCACCAGATTAGCTGGGGCGTTAGCGGTAACCTAACGCAACAGCGTGAGTTTTTGGAGGAGGCTGAGGAGTGGTGGCGCAGGGTTGCCCGCCCGGTCGCGAAGAAGATGGGTCTGAGTTTGGACGAATTCATTTCTCTGATGTACGAGAAGAATTCCGATGGGGATTGGCGGGAGTTTGGAGACATGGCATTCGAGCTGAAGTGGATAGATCAGGTGGTTGATCGAATTTGGGAAATGTCGGTCGATAAGAATCCGGATCGGTTCGGTCGAAGCATGATTTTCGCCACGAGCGTTTTGGAGGAATCGATTGATCAGCAAGGCAAGCCGTTCGTTGGTTTACCGCGTTTGGAGCCGTTTGATTTCTATTACCTGTACAATCCGGATAATTATTATCGATTGCGGTAGTTCGAATTAAGGTGCCAGAAGTATTACGAATACTTTAGGGACTAGGGTCTACTTGGATACTTGTAAATAGAATGTGTACTTAATGCCCTCAGGGTGATTTAGGTCGACAGGCTTTACAGTCAATGTTCAATCGTACCGTACTTTCGGTTATGTTGGCTATAATGATGTCCCTTTATTTTATATCCCTTTTTGCTGGGGGATGGACTTTGCATCATTGCATCGCGGTTGCTCCCGAAGGCTATGAGGATGAGTTGGGATTCCATGTCATCAGTGGCTAATCGCTAGCCGAAATATCATTCTAAAGCAGCTAGAAGCTGAAGGTGTGCCTTGAAAGTTCGAACGCCCGATACCCATGCGAGTACAGGGCCTTCCGTGATAGCGGTTACTTTCTCCTTCCGAAGAAATGCCGGATTAGCTCGCTTCGGTGGTTTTGAGCGGCTCGTATTGATAGCCGATACCGTGAATCGTCTTTAGATTGTCGAGGGGCACGCTCTTGCGTTTGAAGAGGTCACGAATCTTAACGATGTATTGGTCAAGCGAACGGCTTCGAATATCTGCGTGGATACCCCAAACAGAGTGAATGAGATTCTTGCGCGTTATGATCGTATCCGGGTTGTGTTGGAAATAGGCGAGAATCCCGATTTCTTTGCGGCCGATTGTTACGACTTCTCCATCGGTGAAAGTAATTTCCATCGTGGTCGGATTGACCGATGCCGTGTTAAAAGTGAAGGGGGAGTCGGTGAGCTTTACGTTTTTGGTTACGTTGAAATCGCTAGCGACTTCTGCTCGGCGGAGTACCGCATGAATTCGGGCTACCAGTTCGGGAGCGCTAAACGGTTTCGTGACGTAATCGTCGGCTCCCAGTTCCAGGCCTTTTACTTTGGAGACCTCTGAATCGTTACCTGTAAGGAAGATTGTGGGGATATTGATGTCCTCGCGTTTAAGATCTTCCATGAACGCGAATCCATTTTGGTCGGGTAGGGTGAGATCGAGCAATATGATGTTCGCGAAGTTATTTTTGAGAAAGCGCATCGCAAGGGCACAACGATTGCAAATCTGAGTTTGCATTCCGGCAGCTTCGAGATGCTCGGCGATTACGTTGGCGAGCTCTGCTTCGTCTTCAACAATCAAGACCAGTGGCTTGGGTTTCGTTGGCATAGGCGTTGTTTTGGTTTTGGGGAAATGAATAGTGCAGGGAAGAGTTGTAAATAGAACGTTATTCGTTTCTTAACCAATCTCGGAAAATTGCTATCTTTTACAGGCGATTTAGGTCAATTAATTACGATGAATGTCACCAATAAGAGCGATTGCACTCGTAAATGTAAAATGTAAAAATGTAAAAATATCCATAAAACCAAGAACGATTAGGCTTGCGCCTTTTTCGCTCATTGATTTCGAGGTGTTGCGTGTCACAGAAAACGCAAACCGTTATGTTTGGGCTGCCAAAGGGCAGCCTTGAAGAAGCGACGATCCGCCTTTTTGCCAAAGCGGGTTGGAATATCCGAAAAAGTTCTCGGTCTTATAAGCCGAGCTTTGACGATTCGGAACTGGAAGGACGTTTTGTTCGAAGCCAGGAAATCAGCCGCTATGTGGATCACGGGTTTTTCGATGTAGGGCTATGTGGGTATGATTGGGTGGTCGAAAACGGCTCGGACGTGGTAGAGGTTTGCGATCTCGTCTACAGTCGTGCATCCAATTGTTCTTCTTATTGGGTTCTCGCGGTGCCTGAGGGTTCTGATATCAAGACGGTAGAGGATTTACAGGGTAAGCGGGTAGCGACTGAAGTAGTGAATTTGACACGTAAGTTTCTGGCTGACAAAGGTGTGGAAGCGGAAATAGAATTTTCATGGGGAGCAACCGAGGTGAAAGTACCGGATATGGTGGACGCCATTGTGGATTTGACCGAAACCGGCAATTCTTTGAGAGCGAATAACCTCAGAATCGTGGATACGTTGCTCAAGACCAACACCAAGTTAATAGCCAACAAGAAAAGTTGGGAAGATCCATTCAAACGCCAGAAGATCGAGAATATCGCGATGATGCTCGAAGCGGCTTTGGAGGCAGCGGACAAAGTTGGCTTGAAGCTAAATGCTCCCAAGTCGAATTTGGATGAGATTCTGGAAATCTTGCCTGCGCTTCGTAATCCGACGGTCAATCGTCTCAGCGACGAATGCTGGTTGGCAGTCGAAGTGATTCTTAGCGAGAAGGATGTTCGTGATATTATCCCGAAACTCAAGGACATGGGGGCTGAGGGAATCATCGAATATCCTCTAAACAAGGTGGTGTATTAGGGGACGAACGTAGTCTCGAATCGGCTTGGATTGCTAATTGAGATTTAAGCGTCGATTTCGCTTGCTCCTAGTGCTTTTAGGGTCAGGTTTTCTGATCCTTGCGGCACATTCAACCGCTCGTTCCGCCGCGATGCTTCCGGACGAGCTCGATTAATTCAAACCTGTCGCCTTTGGCGACGCTTACTAACCAAACGCTGGGAGGTTTCGGAAGCGCTCTCGGGAGAGTTGGTGTTTCCTATTATGAGTTCTATAATGGAAGAACTTCTGGCCACAACGACCTTCGACAAACTTAAAGAAGGTTCGATTATAAAGGGCACAGTAACTGAAATACGCCAAATCGAAGTTGTTGTCGATATCGGTGGTAAATCCGAAGGTCTCATTTCCGCATCCGAATTTTCGGATTTGGGCGACCTGCAAATCGGCGAAGAAATCGAGATCTTTCTCGAAAAGCTCGAAGACAGGGACGGTAATCCGGTTCTCTCTTTCGACAGGGCCGAGCAGAAGAAGAACTGGGAGAATATCATCACTAAGTGTGAAGAAGGTTCGATCGTTCAAGGCCGCGTGAAAGCGAAGGTAAAGGGTGGCTTGATTGTCGCCATGGGAGTAGATGCATTCTTGCCGGCTTCTCATATCGATATTCAGCCTCCGAAGAACTTGGATCAATACGTGGGCCAGACCTATGATTACAAGGTTCTCAAAATCAATTTGGAGCGTAAGAACATCGTTCTTTCGCGCCGCGAGCTGATTGAAGAGCAGCGCACTTCCAAGCGTCGCGATCTTCTCGACAAGATCAAGCCAGGCGATGTCGTTAAGGGCGTGGTCAAGAATATCACCGATTTCGGCGCGTTCATCGACCTCGACGGAATGGACGGATTGCTCCATATTACGGACATGAGCTGGGGGCGTATTTCGCATCCGAGCGAGATGCTGAAGCAGGGCGAAGAAATCGATGTAATGATCATCGAGATCAATCGAGAGAAGGAACGTGTATCCCTCGGCCTGAAGCAGACTAAGTCAAATCCTTGGGAAAGCATCGAAAACAAGTACCCAGTTGGAGCTCGCGTGGCGGGCAAGGTTGTTAACCTGGTTCCTTACGGCGCATTCATCGAAATCGAAGAAGGTGTAGAAGGTTTGGTTCACGTGACGGAAATGTCCTGGACGAAGCGTATCACCAAGCCAAGCGAGTTGCTTAAGGTCGGTGACGACGTTGAAGCAGTTGTTCTCGGAATCCAAAAGGACGAAGAGAAGATCTCTCTAGGTATTCGCCAGCTTGATCCGAATCCATGGGATATGGTGGTTCATAATTACCCAGTCGGGGCTCACGTTCACGGCAAGGTGCGCAACATCACGACCTACGGCGCATTCGTCGAATTGGAGGAAGGCATCGACGGTATGGTTCACGTTTCCGACATGTCTTGGACTCGCAAGATCAACCATCCGAGCGAAGTGCTCAAGAAGAATGATGAGATCGACGCGCTCGTACTCGACGTGGATACATCGAGCCAACGTATCTCTCTTGGTATGAAGCAACTCGCGAACGATCCCTGGTCGGATATCGACAGTCGTTTCCGTATCGGCGATGTGGTTACTGGAGTCGTCTCGAAGATAACTTCGTTCGGCGCATTCGTCGAACTTCAGGATCATATCGATGGTTTGGTCCACATCAGCCAGATCAGCGAAGAGCGTATCGAGAAGATCAAGGACGTGGTCAATTTGGAAGACGAAGTGACTGCTCGGGTTATTAAGATCGATCGTGAAGAACGTCGCATCGGCTTGAGTATCAAGGCAGCTAGCTACGATGAAGAACAGTTGGCAGCGGAGACTCAAACCTACGATACGATGAAGGACGGTGGCGATCTTATGAACTTGGGCGATATCCTCGACCAAGCGACCAAGTAGCCTGTATTCTTCGAATCAATACTTTCAAGGCGAGCCTCTATGAGGCTCGCTTTTTTTGTCTCGCGAGATCTGGTTAGCCCGAGAACTCGTCCGTTTGAAAGCGGCAGTATCTCTGCATAGTCAAAGAAACTGCCTTATTCCGCACTCTAAGTGCTTATTTGCCTTGAAGTTGAGAGGCAATTTGGGAGAGTTTTAGTCACATGGAGGTCTCCGATTTCGCACCAGTACTTGTTCAGATCGCATTCGCCGCCGGACTAGCCGCGGTCATTCTCGTTGCGAGCCATTTTCTAGGCCAACGAGGATCGCAGGGTAGCATCAAAAATTCGCCCTACGAATGTGGTGTAAAATCGGATGGGAAGACGAGCACGCGCTTTTCAGTCAAATTCTACGTGACGGCGATGCTCTTTATTCTTTTCGATATCGAAGTGCTGTTTTTGATTCCCTGGGCGATGATCTATCGGGATTTTCTCGCTGACGGTTTGCCAATACTTGGACCAATTCTATTTTTCCTTGGCGTACTTGTCGTAGGGCTCGTCTATGAATTGAAGAAAGGCGGCCTCGATTGGGAGAAATAAACAGAGACGTCCTGGCCGCATAAATGCGAATAGATAGATATTTTTCACGCAAACGCGTACTTGAACTCGAAAGCGATTCTTTAGAGGGCTGCCTGAAGGAGTTACTGAAAGCGTCTTCCGCCAGCTTCAAGGAGCTTGGGCGGAAAAAGAGCCTGCTGACGGGCCTCCTCAAACGGGAGAATACCATGACCACCTATCTGGGGCATGGGGTGGCGTTGCCTCACTTGAGGGTGAAGATGAAGCGTCGTTACGTATTCGCGATCGGCCGTAGTAAAGAAGGCATTCGTTACGAGGGACCGAAGAAGGAGGAGAAAGTTCACTTGATCCTTCTCATGCTCGCTGGAGAAAACACCAAGAATTATCTGAACGTCTTAGCGGCAGTGGCTCGTTTAGTGAAGGATCAAGGGTTTATCGAAGGCCTGATTGAATCGCCGGATACCGATATTCTGTACGAACGCCTGTCTCAGGGGTTTGGCGGTATTCTGACTAGCGGCGTCAAAAATCAGGAAAATTCGATCAATAAGCTAATTTTCAATCAGGGTATGCGCATTGCCAAAGGAGCTGGTTGCGATTCGATTGCCGTATTTGGGGATACACTGGCTTCGAGCGCCGTTGCGCCGCCATTGGGGTTTAAGGATTTTAAGACCGCTCTGGTTACGAGGCGGGCCAAAGAAGGTGATTTCGATGATTCCCCCTTCGATAATATTATTCAGGTACGTTCGTTTTCGAAAGGTCGTCTAGCGCAAGCTCGATCAGCATTTTTGGTGGGGATTACGCGGGGAGTTTTTTCTACAAACGAAAAGATCTGTTGTATAGGAGGTATTCCTGGGAGCGATCAATTCGATACGGTTGTTGTGATTGATTTGCGTAATGAATTTCGGGCTTTGCTCGCGGAGCAGGATGACTTTCTGCCCGGCGATGTTTCCCCTGAAGTACTCGAGAGGGTGATCGGCATCGCGATGGAGCTTTCGGTAGAGGGACGCGAGGGAAGGCCGGTTGGTACCTTGTTTGTGCTGGGAGCTACTAAAAGAGTAGAGGAATTGACCAAGCCACTCGTGCTAAACCCATTTTACGGCTACAAGGAAGAAGATCGTAATGTGCTCAGCCCATTTATGGACGAGACGGTAAAGGAGTACTCCGGTCTTGATGGGGCATTTGTGGTAAGAGGCGATGGCGTGTTAGTTTCGGCAGGGAGCTTGATCCATGCTCCTGATTACTATCATTCCCTGCCGAGTGGCTTCGGGGCTCGTCACGCTGCAGGCGCGGCCATTTCCGTGGCGACGGAGTGTTTGGCAATCGCTGTATCCTCGAGTACGGGACAAGTCACAGTGTTTCGAAACGGTATTGGGCTTCCTCTTATGGAAAAGCCTATGGACGCGTAATATTTCGGTTGCTTTTTGAAAAAAAGCTGAGAGGTTGCTGCCTTCTTAAATTTAACGAACTATGGCACGCGAAGTAATTACTTTAGAATGTACAGAGGCGAAAGCGGAAGGAAAGCCGGTTTCCCGTTACCTCTCTTCCCGCAATAAGAGGACGCAAACAGAACGCGTCGAAAAAAAGAAGTACAACCGTCACCTGAGACGTCACACGCTTCACCGCGAGATCAAATAGACTCCGGAGAGAATTTGTTGAAAAAGCGACACTCGCAAGAGGGTCGCTTTTTTGTTTTCTAACCGAGGCAAACATCTGTGACAGAATCGAGCAATATAAGACTTCTAGGTTGACGGAGTTTCCGAGGATTCCTTGGGAGTGCCGTTGGGACGGCTCGAACGCCAGTCATCCCGGTGTTTCCGAATCCAGTCTAGCAAGGCTTTTTCGAATCCGATATCCTTGCCTAGTCGTTCTGATTCTAGCCATTTATGTCGCAGGATTTCATCTCTTTCGGCTAGAAATTCTTGGTAGAGGCTCGAGCGCTTGACAAATGCATGTTGGTCGTCGGTTTGGGAATCGTTAGTTGCCATAGCAATCATTCTTTTTTCCGGTTTTCTCTACTATGATCTGCATCTCTTAAACCTTATCCTCATTCTAATCTTTCGCCTTTTTTTAAGGCAAGAATTACGGATCTGCTAAGATTACCTATTCGCTGTACCATCAAGGTACGCTTTATTGAGTTAAACATTACTAGTAGGCGATCTCGTGCCAACCTTATTATGCAAACTTTGGTGCAAATAATTAAACATATTAGCCATTTTTAATACGACAATGCGTTTGGGTGCCGGTTCCGTCTCGCTGCCTACAAAAGGCCTACGACGGTTCGGGCAATAGCTTCGAAGGCTACTGCGGACGCCGATTCAGGATTCGCCACTGTAATGGGAGTGCCCTTGTCGCCTGCTTCGCGAATGCTTGGATCGAGAGGGATTTGACCGAGTAATTCGACGCCAAGGTCTGTCGCGGTTTGCTGTCCTCCGCCCTCGCCGAAAATGTAAGATTTGGAGCCGTCTGGGCTTTCCAGGTAACTCATGTTTTCAGCAACTCCTAGGATAGGAACGTTGGTCTTTTCCAGCATCCGCGCTCCGCGCTTGGCCACTTGAGTTGCGGCGAGTTGGGGCGTGGTGACTATGATAGCTCCTCTGAGCGGAATGGTCTGCACGAGAGAGAGTTGGGCATCGCCAGTTCCAGGAGGCAGATCGACTACGATGATCTCGAGGTCGCCCCATTTCACGTTGTTGATGAATTGGCTGATCGTTTTTTGGATCATCGGTCCGCGCCAGACGACAGGTGTGTCGTCGTCTACGAGGAAACCCATGGACATGATCTTAATGCCGTGGCTTTCGATAGGGATAATGGATTCGTCTTCGATTTCAGGTCGTCCGCCGACGCCCATCATGAGAGGAATGGAAGGGCCATAGATGTCGCAGTCGAGCAGGCCGACTCGTTTACCCTCGGAAGCGATTAGATTGGAAATCGCGCAGGCTAGGTTGGAGGAAAACGTCGATTTGCCGACGCCGCCTTTGCCGCTTGCGACGGCGATGACGTGCTTGACGCCTGGGATTCCTGTAGGAGTTGCCTGCGTTCCGGGAGCCTCGGCTTTCTTGGCCGGATTTATGGAGACATTTATCTCAGTCGAGCTGACTTCCGGCAACTCCGTGAGAGTGGCTTCAATGTCGTCTCGGATTTGGGCGGCGACACTGTGGTCGTTGGAGGTGACGGAAATACCGATAACTGCTTTCCCATCGTTAAAATCAATGGACCGTACTAGTCCAAAGGATACGATGTCCCGGCTGAATCCAGGATATTTAACTGTCGCTAACGCGTTTTTGATCGCTTCTTGGCTCACGGCTGGTTGTTGGTTTGATCTTTATTCGAATTTCTTCTGAAGACGCTTGCACGCGAGAGTGCGAGAGCATTAAAAATTAAGAGGCTACTAGAAACCTAAAACATTCGAGTCTCTGTCAAGTCCAGGCTTATTGCGAATGAATATTCTTACAAAATACTTTCTTACTTTTTTTACCACTGTGACGCTCGTTTCGAGCTTGGCCGTCCCTGCTGTCGCTCAGCGAGATATTGGGCCCGGCTATATCAAGGGAACGCGTGAAACGATCCCAGTCGTGGTTCGGTCGCGGGATAGTAATGCTCTCAATATTTTGAAGCTAGCGTTTTCAGCTCATGGCAAGTATCGCTTGGTGAACTCGATGCAGGAGGCTTCGTTTGCGATTCAGATTGATCCTATCGGTAGTTCGCACTCCGCGCTTCGGATCACTTCAGGCGTTCCGGAGCAGCAGTTGCACAGTGCAAACGCGCAAGGGACCTCGACTCGCAATTCGATTTTGAAGGCCGTCGATATGGCGATCCGTAAGACGAGCGGATTGGAAGGGTTTTTCGGCGGAAAGATCGCTTACGTTGGCGAGGTTGGTCGTTCCATGGAAATCTATTGGCGCGACTTCTTGTTTGGCGAAGGGGTAAAATTAACCAATCACAATGTTGAAGCCATACGCCCTCGTTGGTCTCCTGATGGTAACTACATCGTGTATACGAGCTATTATTCCGGATTCCCTAATATTCGCCGCATCGATTTGCGAGGCCAGCGTTCCGAGGCGATTGTGAGTTTGCAGGGTACCAATACGAGCGCCCGATACAGTCCGGACGGTTCGCGTATGGCGATGGTGCTGACTGGGAGGGGAAATGCTGATATTTACGTAGGAAACAGCCAGGCCAAAGCGTTGTCTGCGATTGTGAAGTCAAGGCATCTGGAATCAGCTCCTTGCTGGTCGCCTAATGGTCGCGAAATCGTGTTCGTATCCGATTCGAGTGGAGGCAATCAATTGTATCGCGGTTCAGCAACAGGTGGAAGTTACAATCGTATACCAACGAATATCAGCGGCGCCTGTATGGAGCCGGATTGGAACCCTAAGAACCCGGACCAGATCGCATTCACGATTGCCCGAGGAAATGGATTCCAGATCGCAGATTATAGCTTCAGTCAGCGTAAGAGCGCGACGCTAACCAACGAAAGCGGTCACGCGCTTCAGCCTTGTTGGTTAAACGACGGACGTCACATGCTCTACACGTTGCGTAATGGCGCTACGGAGCGTATTGTTTTACTCGATACTGTTTCAGGAAAACGAACGATTTTGTCGCCTGCCAGCCTTGGCAAAGTTTCCCAGGCTAGTTTCTTACCTCCACGAGGGTAGCTGTAGAATCGAATTGTTCGGATGGAAGGTTTCGAAATTAGGCCTGCTGCTTTGGTGGATGCGGAATCAGTTGCTCAGATTTACAATCATTACATAGCTGCTTCTACGATCACGTTCGAAAAAGTTCAATTGGAGACTGCGGATGTTGAAGATCGCATTCGCAAGACGATCGAGTCCTTTCCTTGGTTGATTTACGAACTTGAAGGGTCCATTCGCGGATTTGCTTACGCGGGTTCTTATCATGGCAGAGCTGCTTATCGGCATACGGTCGAAATTTCCGTTTACGTAGAGAACGGTTTCGAGGGGAAGCGAATCGGAAGTCGCTTGTATGAGGCGTTGTTTGCCATTTTGGAAAAAAAGGAAATTCACGCGATCATTGCAGGGATTGCCTTACCGAATCCGGGCAGCGTGGCGTTGCACGAACGTTTTGGGATGGAGAAAGTGGCGCATTTCAAGGAAGTCGGCCGGAAATTCGATCAATGGATCGATGTTGGGCATTGGCAGCGTATTCTGTCATAGCGGAATTGAAGAGCTTGTAAGCTTGGCGGCTTGTCTATTAGTGGGACGTACTATGGAAACTGGCCAATTATTCGATCGATTCGCTACGCCGCGTCGCACCCTCATTACCCAACAGCTTTGTTCAATTACCTAGCCAGTTTGACTGATAACCAGGAGCGTGCGTGGGGCTGTGCGACGGGTAATGGTCAGGCTGCACTCGGATTGGCTCGACATTTCGGTGAGGTCGAAGCGACCGATCTTAGCGCTGGTCAGATTGAGCAGGCTTTTGAGGATAAACGATTACGGTTAAAGCGGCGGAGTCTCGGGTTTTCCAGGCGAATTCCTTCGATTTGGTGAGTGTTGCCTAGGCATTGCATTGGTTTGATCTAGATCGTTTTTGGCCGGAAGTCGGGCGAGCGTTGAAGCCTAAGGGAGTGTTTGCCAGCTATTGCTATTCTTGGCATGAAGTGAATCCAAGTGTCGATGCAGTCACTAAATCGTCGATACGCGATTTCATTGAGCCGTATTGGTCAGCTCACAATCGATTGGCGTGGGACGGCTATCGTTCGATCGAATTTCCATTCGATCGTTTGGAAACTCCTGAGTTCGAGATAGAGAACCTTTCGGGTTTGAATCAGTATCTCGATTACAAGAGTACCTGGTCGGTTTCGGATCGCTGCCTTAAGGAACACGGGGAGGCCTGGTGGAAGGATGCGGCTAAGCTAATTGGCGAGGCCTAGGGCGACCCGGAGGAGAAGCGGATGGTTAAGATGCCGCTGACCTTAGTGGTAGGCCGGGCTTGGATGTAGCTGTTATGCTAGGCCGATTTGGACATTGCTTTGGAATTATTCTATGGCTTGGCTGTTCGTATGACCGATCTTACCGTTGCTCCCCTGTCTGATCCGACTGACATATACCGTCACCGCGATGCGATTTATGGCACGGATATGCTAATAGCGGCCTTAAAAGGCTTGGACTTCTTCACTTGGCTTTCGCGGGGGGCGCAAAGCGTGGAATCGATTTGCGAGTATTTCGGATTCAAATACAGACCGGTTGATGTCATGACGACTTACTTTGTCGCTAGTGGTTGGGTGCAACGAGAAGGCAATTGTTTATCGATTACGGAGAAAGCAAAAGAGCATTTAGTAGAAAATTCGCCGTGGTTCATCGGGCCGTATTTCCCAGTAATCGAGGATCGCCCGATAGCTAAGGATTTATTGGAGCTTTTGAAGACAGGCGAACCGGCGAATTTCGCTAGTCGCGATAATGAGGATGACTGGCACAAAGCCATGGAGACCGAAACTTTTGCGAAGGAGTTTACGGCGATGATGGATTGCCGTGGGCTATTGCTCGCTCAGGCAATGGCGAAGCGGTTGGATTTGTCTGGTCGAAAGCGTTTGCTCGATATCGCGGGAGGTTCGGGGGTGTACGCCTGTTCGCTCGCGACACATTTTCCGGGTTTGGAGGCGACGGTGCTGGATAAGGAACCGGTAGATGCAATTGCGGCGAAGGCGATTGCCGATCGAGGGTTTACGGGTCGCGTGGATACGTTTGCAATGGATATGCTCGAGGCCCCGTTGCCAAAAGAGTACGACGTACATCTATTTTCGAATGTGCTACATGACTGGGACATCGACCTAGTGAAGCGGCTACTCGAGAAGTCTGCGGAAGCCTTGGAGATGGGAGGTTTACTGCTCGTACACGATATGTTTTTGAATGCGGAAAAAACGGGACCGCTGCATACAGCAGAGTATTCAGTGCTGCTGATGCACGTGACTCAGGGCCGTTGCTACTCGGAAAAGGAAATAACGGATTCGGCTAAAGAAGCTGGGTTTCGACGAATGGATTTTGTTGCCAGCGCTGCCAATCGGAGCGTTTTGGTTTTCGAGCGAATGTAGCTTGGGCTGAAGCTGTTCCGAAGAAGCTCGCTTAGAAATTCAGACAAGCGCCTAGGAACTTCTGGGAGCGGGGGGATTGGGGATTTTCTATTACTTGAGCTGCAGGGCCGGTTTCGACGAGTTTACCTTCAGCGATAATGGCAATTTGGTCAGCTGCGTGCCTCGCTAACCCCATTTGGTGCGTGGCAATTACGAGGTCCTTTTGGGCTTCGATTAGCTTTTCGATAGCATCAAGAACTTCGGCAGTCATTTCTGGATCCAGAGCGGAAGTTGGTTCGTCGAGGAAAATAGTGTCTGGGTCAGGCGCGAGCGCTCGGGCGATGGCGACGCGTTGGTTTTGGCCGCCCGAGAGTTCGGCGGGTTTTTTGAATCGATGTTCGGAAAGCTGGAATTGGTCGAGGATGCTTTCCGCTTTTTCGATGGATGCGCTTAGGCTGTATCCATGAACTTTTTCAAGTGGAAGAGCGACATTGGTTAGAGCGTCGAAATGGGGAAAAAGATTGAACGCTTGGAAAACAACTCCGATGCGCTTACGATAGGCCAGTCTTTGAGGCTCGCTCAATCCGATTTCCGTACCGTTGATTTGGATACTGCCGGAACTGGGAATTTCCAATCCTGCTAACAATCTCAATGTTGTGGATTTTCCGCCTCCAGAAGGTCCAATGAGGGCAACGCACCGCACTTTGTCGACCGACAATGAGAAATCGTCGAGTGCACTTTGTTGGCCATATCGCATGGTGACGTTTTCGAAGCGGAGGTTCATGTGTCGAATCGGAGACGTTTTTCGAGAATTCTGGAGAGTCTCATGATCGGCAAAGTGAGGGCTAAGTAGCCTAGGGCGAGTGGGAAGAAGCTTTCGAATGAGCTATAGGTGAAGGCATTTACTTCTTGGGCATTAAGGGTGAACTCGCTGATGGCGATGATAGAAAGAAGCGAGGAATCTTTTATTAAATTGGCAGTTTGGCCGGCGAGTGCGGGAAGGCTACTGCGGAGCGCTTGAGGAGCAATAACGTAACGAAATGTTTGATACTCAGAAAAACCGATGGCTTTTGCTGATAGCAATTGCGAGCGTCCGACACCCTCAATCCCCGCACGGAAGATTTCCGATATGTAGGCTCCACTGAAAATCGCCATAATGAGCACGCCGACTAAGTACCGGTTTTGGATGTCGGCTGCGTTTGCGATTACGTAGAAAAATAGGTAAATTTGTACGAGAAGCGGTGTGCCGCGAATGAGCTCAACGTACAGGTTCGCCAGATATTTGAGAGGTAGGAATCGGCTTCTGTAGCAGACGGTGGCAATGGTTCCGACGAGGAAGCTGAAAATAAGGGAAATGCTAGAGATTCCGAGTGTTGCTAACCAGCCTTGCAGGAATTTTGCTTTGTATCGAAATACCGATGACCAGTTCCATTGATATTGGAGAACGTAGAATGCTGCGAATAAGACGACGGAAAGTGCGAGTAGGGCGATCGCGAAGCTGGTGACTCGGGCTTGGATCGATGGCGATTTGCCATCGCTGTCGGAGTCGAATAGTAGGGAGTGAGGGGTCACTAGAAGAAAAATGGAAATCCGAGTTTTCCGAATGCGTGTTTTTGCTCGGAAAGAAATTGGTCGCCCAAGCGTTCGAATCCACCGTCGGCTTTATAGTTCTTGAGGAATTGATTGATTTCGGTGCGTAGCTCGTCGTTGCCTTTTTCGAGGCCGATAGCCCAGGATTCTTGGGTGAACGGGGTTAGTAGTGGGCGTGTTGTTTCGGGGTGTTTCTTCCAATTCATGTAAGTCGACATTTGGTCGTAAATGAAGGCGTCGGCTTTTCCTTGGGAGACTTCGAGGGTCGCAGCAGTTTCCTTTTCGAAGGGTAGCACGCGGGCGTTGCGAATGTGATTGGTAGCGTAAATGTGTCCGGTAGTGCCTTGTTTTACAGCGATTCGGATGCCTGCTTTATCGAGGTCGGCGATGGTCGATATAGAGGTCTCTTTCGATACGAGGAGACATAATCCAGTGGTGAGGTAGGGGGCTGAGAAATCGATGGATTGAGCGCGTTCTACGGTCCGCGTCATAGATGAAATGACGAGGTCGATTTTGTTGGTTCGGAGCGCGGGGATGAGTCCGGCGAAAGGGATATTTTCGATTTTGAGCTCTTTGCCTAAATCGGCCGCTAGGGCTTTGGCTATCTCGACACTGACGCCTACCGGAACGTTATGCTCGTCGGTCATTTCGAATGGAGGGTAGGAAAGCTCCATTCCTACTACGAGAGTGTTGGGGTCGCGGCTAGAATTGCAGCCGGAAAAGACGAGTGACGCGAGGCCGAGCAAGAAGGTGCCTATTCGAAGGACGAGTATGCGTGGATGGGCTGTCATGAAGCGGCTAGCGTTTTCTCCAAATGGTGGCTTGGGCGATCGAATACTGATTTTTGCGTTCGTGTTCGCGGATTAGGAAAGGGAGATTACGAGAATCAAGGAGTTCGAATCGGTTATCAAGTAGTTCGACGAGCGTATCTTGGGTTCGGATGGGATAGCCGTCACGGAGGTAGCCTCCTAACCAATTCTCTTTGGGTGTGTATTCTTCCAACCAGGTGTAGGGTGATGTGATGGCAATGATACCGTTTTTGCTCACAGAATCGTGAATGCGTGAAAGGCACGAAGCTGGATCGGGGAGCCGGTCGATGAGGTTGGCCATTAGGATGAAATCGAAGCGGCCGAGCTGGGGGGCGAGATTCATTGCATCGCCTTGCTCGAAATGGACTCGATCAGGTTGCGTTTTAGGTGGCAAGGAGACCGGAATGTCACGAGTGAGTTCGCCTTCGACGGCAATAGGAATAGCGATTTCGCTTTCGCTTGCCATTCGTTGAGCAGATTCGATGAGGGCGTGGGAAAAATCGATGCCGACAACTTCTTCGAATGATTGGCTCATGGCGAAAGCGGCGCCGCCTACGGCACAACCGAGATCGAGGGCACGACTGCGATTAAGTTTGAATCCCTGGTGAAGCTCTCCGCAACGCGAAGGAAAATCGAGCGCTTCGGTAGAGCCGCCCCCATTGAGGAAGATATCATCTGGTTTTCCGTAGTGAAAGAGCAGATACTCGCTTACGGCTTTATTCGTTTCGTAAAAGCTGGTTTCCATTTGTAAGTAGTCGGTTTGGATCGGTGAAGTTCGAGTTTGAAGGTTGGTTT
>JABITN010000117.1 GCA_018700525.1 Opitutales bacterium | reverse complement strand
GAAAAAAGAGATCTGGCCGCCACCTATCCAGAAAAGCTGCAGAAGCTTATAACTGTAATGGATAATCGCCTACGTTCAGTCAACGCCCAGCTTCCCATAGTAAATTCCGACTACGACCCGAATGCACCCCCACCAGGACCGTGCTGCCCAGGAGGTCGCGGTCAGGGCAGACCCGGTGGACCCAGAGGCGGTCAAGGCCGAGCACCCAATACGGCTAATTAACGGCCATCGAAAACAACGCTCTTCTTCTCGTAAAGCTCCCAATTTCGCTCAAGTGTCGCAGGGAATTGGCGACATAGCGGTTCCCTTATGCTCAAAGGCTGATCCCTTTGGCTCCCCTCACTGCTTCATGCTCCAACAGAAACGCTCGGCGGCGTTCGAAGAATCCGCGCAGACTGCGCTCCTCGGCTCCCTGAGCGCCTTCGAATCCGGCGTAGAACTCCTCTGTTGATAAAAGTTTGCGGGTGTCGGATTTTACGTCTTCTTCAATCAGGGCCTTATAACGGAGGACCAGGGGCCCGCTCTTCTCCCAATCGAGCCAATTCTCGGCGATATCGCGAACGTAGCTTAAGTAACGCGCCCGCAGTTCTGGAACAGCCAGCAATTTCGAAGCAAGCGGTCGTCTCTCGTCATTCTCCAGAATCAGCGGGTCCAAGTCCACGCCCCCGCCGCCGGGCCTTCCGCCAGGAGCGCCACCTGGTCCTCCTCGGCCCCTGAAACCGCCAGGGCCACCACCCGAACCTCCAGCGCCACCTCGACCTCGCCTTGTGCCTGGCTGGGCAAATCCGCCCATATTTCCTGCACGGAGGTTTGTAAGCGTTTCATTGATACCAGCGGTAAACTGCGTCTCGGTGAGCCCGCCACTCTGCTCGACATCCCATTTCGTGAACCAATCGCCTAGATGCTTCTGTAAATCGGCGTGCGCCACCCATCCATCTTCGTCGACGTCGACAGACCTGAATAGATCGCCACCCATAAATTCAATCGGAGAAAAACCGCCTCGACCGCCAGGGCCTTGTGGCGACTGTCCATTCGATTCGGTTTGCCCGTCCACCCACTTAGTTAAACTAGTAATAAATCGATCGCGACCTAGCGTATCCGTTTTATCCACACTCGCATCTCGAAACCACGCATCAGCCAGGGATACGAGCTCGGGGCGCTCGGTCTTTCCATCTTCGTTTCCGTCCGCTTCAGCGATCAACGCTGGAGCCAAAAATGCCCCTGGCGTAAAACCACCTGGACCACGGCCACCTGGACCACGGCCACCGCGGGCGCCACCCCCAGGTCCGCCACCGCCGCCCGGAGGTCCACCGCCGCGACCCACGGCGAAAGTCTCATTCGCATCGTAGGGCAAGACATGAAACTGCCCGTATGTATCCTGGTAGAGACTGTAGTCACTCGCTCGAACCCAGAAGCCGTCGTTGTTCACCAACACGTTGTCCAAGGCTAGAAATTTGAGGACGCCGTCCACGTCGAGAACTTGAGCAAGAGCGCTTTCCAGCAACTCGCTTGGCGTCTCGTTCAGCGTCTTACAGAGAAGCATGAGACCCACCCAGCTTTTGGGATCCTCTTTCGATTTTAGCTCAAAGATCTGACGGTAGGGATCGATCTCGTCGCCGAGATAGATCATGCCGCCCTCCCCTGCTGGGCTGCCGGGGATTTTCCATCGAGCGCCCTTCGGAGTGCCGAAGAAGTCCTGGGTGAATTTCGAATCAAACTGCTGCACGTTAGCGTAGACGCCCCAGCTCTCGCCATTGATCACCACCCGCATGAAATTCGCCTTGAATGCAGGGATGTAATGCCGGGCAATTTCATAGTAGAGGACCGAGCGAAGAAAAGTCGGGTCCCCATTGGCGTTCAACAAATTCAGCGTGCTGTAGCCGCCGATCTCCTGTTTCGGATTCACTAAATCAAGGGTAAGGTTCAGCGGCCGTTTCCGACCGGTCGCCACCGAACTATAGGATGTATTCCCTCTGAATCGAACGCCTACTTGATCTAGCATTCGTCCATCCACATTAAGTTTCGCCGGCAGATCGACATCGGTACGCCGAAACGACTCAAGTTCCTTCTCCCAATTTTCGTTTTCGAATTCGAGAAACAAAGTACGGAGCGTAAAAGGATCATACAATGGCACGTCTGGATAGGAGGACACATCCGACGGCGTAAACTGCGGGCCAGGTTCGGGTTCGCCCAGTTCCCATCCTCCGCCGCCGCCAAATCCAGGCCCGCCACGGCGACCGCCTCTTGCACCCGGACCAGCGTTGCCACCATTGCCTGCCTGAGCTTCCAAATGCATGATGGCTGCCTTTCGTTCTATCGCGTCGAGCCAACCATTGCCTCCTTCGTCGAATTGCTTGAGCAGCTTTACGGTCTCGCGATTGGGTCTGCCCCCTCCTGGTCCGCCGCGACCTCCTGGACCTCCAGCTCCTGGACCGCCGAAAGCTGGTGGACCACCTACGTTGGGTCCGCGAGCGTTGGGCTCATCAACAGATGAGGGCCCTGGCTCGTTCACAATGACCAGGACGGCCACCACGAGTCCGACGGCCAGCGTCCCAAAGATCAAGTCCTGTAAGGAAGAGCGAGAGAGATTGAAAAGGTGACGTTTCATGGTTTGCTCGGGTTTTGGATTTCAGGTCAGGCGTGCCGAATAGCTTCAATGCCCAGCACGTACTTGGAGCAGCGCGCGATGCGGCAGGGAAACCAGTTAGCAATATCAGCGGCGCAATCGGAGTCGCTTGGTGCGTACTTGAGCTCGATCACCACGGCACAATCTGCCGGTGGTCGACTGGCTAGCGCTGCTGTGGTGTGGTCCGGCGCATAGAACGCGAGATCAGAGTCCACGGTCAGGCGGACGCGGCCATCGCCGCTCAGGTAATAATGACGATGATATCGGTTGATGAGACTGGGTTGTCGCTGGTCGAGACAACGCCACACGGGATCTTCCATGCCAAGCTCGCTCAGCATCGCTCGCAGCTTGTGTTCAACCAGACTACCGTTGAGAGCCAGCGGTGGCATGGAGTGCGCGCGTTTCCCACTCACCGTGCCCTGCTTGCTCTTTCGCTCGAACACAGGTTTTGGAATCGGCCCGTGCAGGTCGCCGTACCAACGGATGCGGCTCTTGCTTCTCTGAGCGAGGCCAGCGACGTGATCATTGTAGTCATCCAAACCGGGGGAATCGAGGTAGAGATTGTTCACCCAACGGGGCGGATAGGCCTCACGAAATCCGGATGGATGCTGGCGGATCAACGCCAACACCTCTGGCTTAGCATAGCCGGCAGGAAGCAGCTTGCGCTCGAAGCGAAAGTCATCAGTTGCCACGTTCTCAGCAGGTGTCGCGGATTGAATCAATGGTTGAGGCCGCCATCCTCGAGGCAGGTTATCTCGACCGACGGGCTGAGTTTGCGGATGCTCTCGCTAAACATTTCAATACCTTCCGGGTCAACAGAATCGACTCGGAACGAAGCTCGCATCACGTCAGGCCCATCATCAAGTCGCTTCAAGCTGGCCGTGGCCCCGACAGCAGAGAGAGCCTCCAGGATTTGCACGGACGTAAGTTTGCCTGGAGCCGGGCTATTGATCGTAAGAAACAAATTCCCCGAATCAGCTTTTGGACGAGAAAGACTTCGCAGCGCAATGAGTCCAATAATCAATATAAAGGCCACCACCGTAACCAGTCCCTCGCCCGCTCCCAAGCCTAAGCCAACTGCAATCGACAGGAACAAAAACGCGAGTTCCTCAGGCTCCTTGATCGCCGCTCTAAAACGTACAATCGACAGCGCGCCCACCAAGCCAAGCGACAACGCGAGCGACGACTTGACGATGCCGATTATCAGCGTCGTGGTCACGGTCAGCAGCAGGAAGTTCCGCGCGAACTGACTCCGGTTTGAAAGAGCTGTGCCAAACCTAACGTAGGCTTTACCCAACAACACGCCCAATATGGCGGCCGTAATCAGGCTAATGGCTAACGTTGGCAGCGACTTGATGGTCACCGGGTTCCAGAACAATTCAGTGAAGCTATTTTGCAATTGCATTAATTATGTGGGATTTACGATTTACAGATAGAAAATTGATAGATTCGCTAGGATTGGCTATGTATATAGTTATTGAATGGGTACGTTAAAAACTTATTAGCCATTATTTACTGACGTCCCACTGCTCGTCGCAATCGTAGGAGATGAATAGGTTGCTCGTCAGTTGAGACTTATTCTGGTGCGAGTGCGGCTGGGCCAAGTATACCGGGTCCACAACGGTGTACTCTCGCGTCAGCTCGGTGCCCTCTTTATTCACATAGAATCGCTCGGTGATTTCCATCTGGTCACTGTGTCGGACAGCCCTGACAGCATGTCCTCCAGGGGCCTCCAGAAAACCAGACGCAAAACCTTTGGTTTTAACGATCAAGGTGTCGTCTTTCCATTCACCTACTGAATAGCCTGTAACGCTGGGTTCAATCTCATCGGGAAATACTCCACCGAGATGGATGGTCCTTACCACGTCCATAAATCCGTAGGTGATCACGATCTTAGTTTCTGATTGCTCGATCTTGTTAACCATCTGGTCAAAGTTATAATCAAAGATGATATTGGTTGGCTGACAGATGAACCGAGGGTTCTGCTCCTCCGTATAGTCGTCGGCTTCATCCTGCCCGATTTGGGTCATTTCAAATCTTGGGGGCCTACCACCACCGCGTCTTGGAGGACGGCCTCCTGGGCCGGGACCACCTCTTTGACTGGGATCAACTCGTTGACTGGGACCACCTCTTCGAGGGGGACCACCACCTCGGGCCTCGAACCAGTTTCCGGCAATATTGGGAGTTCCGTCTTCAAGGGTGGGTTCGCGTTTCCCGGGGACTACCTTGCCCGCCTCGTTAAGCGTATCGCGGCGCCTCACGACCCTACCATCTTCAAAAGAAATGGATTGGGCATAGCATGTCTTGGGATCACGCCGGTCTGGTGAGCCAGTTACGATGATTTGGGTACCTGGGGCAAACATGTCCGCAGACCAGCCGGCACGCTTGAGCAAGCTGCCCGAACGCAATTCGCAGCGCCATTGCTCGTCTTCGCCTGCATCATTCGTAACCATGAAATAGACGTAAGCATGCGGGTTCACAAAACGAACCCGGTTCACGACGCCCGTCACGGTTAATGTCTGGTCAAGGTCGAACTGCCCGGTGATACCGTGGTGTGCCACCGCAGTCGGGGATAACAGAGCTAAGCTGCACAAGGAGGCAAACACAGCGGCCATAATGGTTTGTTTAATAGTCATAATCTTTAATCCAGGGGTGTTTGGTTATTAAACAAAGGGAAGAAATAACCCTAGCAGAGAATGACTCCCTTACTCGCCTCTATGCAAGTTATACGTGAAGGTACGCCTATGAGTGAGTTTTAAAAGACAGATTTTATGAAACCAATTGTGCGCGGACGCTCTTTCTCTAATAACTTCTGTAGCCGCGAAATGGTTACCATGAATTTTGGTTTTTTAGGATAGTATTTTTCATTCCTGTCGGCACACCGCTCCCCTGCTCTACCTTTGATGCTGCCAAGTAAAGCGTTTCGTCGTCATGCGTGCGGGTGCGTCCATGCACTTCAAGATCATGAGCCAAGCCATAGGAAACGCCTAGCTCCCAACTAGGAATCTCCGAAATGCGATTCATGTACTCATCCCAAAGCTTTAGAATGATGAACATGTTATTCGCCTCTTCAGACATCGCCGAAATAAAGCTCCCTTCCACTCCAATGAAGGAGGCAGGGTCTCTGTATTCGATAATTGGTGTTAAAATAATATTCATATAGCGTTGATTTAGATTCTCTTGCGTCAGGCACTCCGGCCGACGCAATGCGACACGGTGACCAGTCCCATCTCTCCATTCGCTGGGAGTCATCGAGAGCTCGGCTTTAAAAGCCCGAGTAAAGGACTCGTGCGATTCGAATTGGAAATCGAATGCCAGCTCCAACACTCGCCCCTCATATTCAGTCAAACGCTGAGCCGCTTCCGCAATCCGCCGACGCCGCAAGTAACGCCCCACCGACTCGCCCACCAAAGCCGAAAAAGTCCGCTAAAAATGCCACAACGACATACCTGCTGACACGGCAAATTCACCTATCGAAACCGGCTCGGAAAGCCGAGCCTCGACAAGATCCAGCGAACGTTGAATGGAATGAAGCATCTGCATATTAATACACTTTAACAAAACCCCATTATCCCACGCTTGATCATTTGTGCTATTCTTAAAGACATCACGCCGGAAGGCCAGCATCTGAATTGCCCGCGACCCATTAAGAACTATCTGCTCGAAAACCAGGACACGTTCACACCACGCTTGATCACCAATTCTCTCGAGTACAGCGCTGGCCACGAACTATCCCGAGGTGATGAACTACTCGGTAATGAGCTGGTCAATGCCAAACCGAATCGAAGTGATCCAACTCATATCCTATAAACAATGGATCCGAGCAATCTGTAGGCAATCAAAGATTTTTGCTCGTTGTTATTTTAAAAGCCCGGAATAATCCAGCAATCCCATTGCCGGAGCCGTAAATATCGTTTCTCATTCAGCCAAAAAGCGACGGGCCCCAACTACTCGGAGTTCGGTCCAACACGTTCGAATACTTTTCAAGCAAATCCTTTCATGATCGAAACCACTAGCGAGCTAACTCAAATCGGCATCAATATGAAGAGGATTCCCCTTCGCACGGCATTGATTGGGTTGCTCGTCTCAACCTTGTGCGTCGCGTTTTCCGCGGATGGCGACCAAACAGTCATACTAGGCGCTTTAAAGGGGCACGACGGTCTGTTGGCGGAGCCTTTAATGGGCGGCGGTGAATTGCCCAAAGCACTCATGGGAGTAGGAGTCAGTTCGGACGGGACCGTTTACGTCTCGGAAACCGTGAGGCAGATGAGAGAAGAGCTTAGCCTGTTGCAGTCGCGGTTTCTGCATCCGATCGACATGGGATTCACGACGGTTGAAGCAAAGCGCAACTGGATCGAGCGGAACTATTCGCAGCAAATTGCCGAAGCCCAGGGTATGCATGATGTGAATGGCGATGGAACAGTCGATCTCGCCGATCTCGCCGTACGCAGCGAGAAAATATTCACTCTACAAGACGCGAACCAGGACGGCGTCTTCGATGCGGCAACGCTGTTTGCCGACGGCTTCAATGACATCGTCACAGGAGTGGCCCACAGCGTGACGCCGATCGGGGACTCGATTTATGCGACGATCATCCCCGACCTGTGGAAACTCCAGGACAAGGATGGCGACGGACGGGCCGAGCTGCGAGAGCGTCTCGTACATGGCTTTGCCAACCACATCGGTTATGGCAATCATGATCTGCATAGCGTACTGCAGGCATACGATGGCAAACTTTACTGGAGCATGGGGGATCGCGGTACCAATGTGATGTCGAAAGAAGGTAAACGATGGGCCTACCCACACAGCGGTACCATCGTCCGCTGCAACCCCGACGGAAGCGCATTCGAGGTGGTTGCCAGTGGACTGCGCAATTGTCAGTACTTCGATTTCGACGACTACGGAAACTTATTCGCGATAGACCATGACGCCGATTTTCAAGGCGAACGGGAGCGTTTGGTTTATTTGCCGGAAGGCTCGGATTCCGGATGGAGAATGTACTATCAGTACCGCACTCCCAATCGACACATGAAAACGAACCGGTCGGATATCTACAATCCTTGGCTGGCTGAGAAAATGTGGGTTCCCCTTCATGAAGGTCAACCTGCTCATATGCTGCCGCCAATCGAGAACAGCTGGAACGCTCCGGCATCCTTTTCCTATCAACCGGGAACGGCGCTCGGCGGCAAATACCATGGACATTTCCTGCTCGGAGGAGTGGGCGAGATCCGTGCCTTCAAGATGGTTACGGACGGTGCGAGCTTTCGACGCGAAGGGGAAGACCTCCTTATTCAAGGGCTGTCGAATCAGGTGTTGGCATCGGCGTTTGGCCCCGATGGACGCATGTATTTCGTCCTGTGGAAGCCTGGAAAAAAGAGCCCGTTGTGGGCATTGCGAGACAGTGAGCCGCAAGAGTCGGCTGTCGCTGCCATGGCAGAGGTGGAGGCTCTTTCGGGCAAGGGATTCCAAGCAAAATCGACAGCGGCTCTGTTGGCGTTTCTCGGCCATGCGGACCGGCGGATTCGACAAGAGGCACAATTCGAATTAGTCGCTCGTGGTAAAACTGAACCCCTACGTACACTGGCGATGAATACAAGCGCGGGACAGTTGCCGCGCTTGCACAGTCTTTGGGCTCTTGGCCAGCTTAAGGACGGAAATCGAGCGCTATTGCAGAAACTCAGCTCCGACCCTGATCCCGAGTTGCGGGCGCAGACTGCTCGTTGGGCCGGAAATCTCGGATACGATCCGGACGGGATAATACTGAAACTGTTAGGGGACCCTTCCCAGCGCGTACAGGCTTTTGCAGCCATCGCCACTGGAAAACTGAAGAGTAAAAGGGCTCTGAGTTCGCTTGTGGATTTGATCGTGACTGCGGATAATAAGATTCCCGTTTTGCGGCATGCAGGAATCGCCGGACTGGCGGGCGTTGCCTCGAGCCAGGACCTCCAGGCATTCGCAAGGCATCCATCCACAGCGATGCGCATCGCTGCAGTGGTGGCGCTGCGACAGCGTCGGGCGACCGTCGAACTTCTGCCGTTTCTACGCGACGGCTCTTCGCAGGTAATTGCCGAAGCGACGCGTGCCCTTTATGACGAAGCGACTCCGGATACATTTACCGATCATCCCGAGGTGCTCGAGGCTCTGGCCGTATTGCTTAGCTCCAAGGCGGATGCTGCGGTGAACGTGAGAGCGCTTGCCGCAAATCGGAGATTGGGAACAGTCGCGGCCGTGAAACGCATAGCGACGTTTCTAGAGGCGCCAGAGCTAAGCAGACTGGAACGCTTGGAGGCGCTAAACACCTTATCATATTGGACGGAGGCAACGGTGATCGATCCTGTCGATGGACGCTATTTCCCCTTGTCGGCCTTCGGTCAAGAGGCTCTAGAGGTAGCCTTTGGCGAAGGACTGTGGACGCTATCGAAAGTCAAGGACGAGGCTATTTCTCAAAAGGCAATTGCGATTCTCGCAAAGTTAAAGCCCTCCGATGCCAGCTGGCAACAGGTTGTCGAAAAGGTCATGGACGGAAGCGAAAACGAAGCCATACGGGTCGAGTGGCTTCGCTGGTTACGTATTCAGAATTCCGATAAGTTCATTGAAGTGGGCATTGCGGCTTTGGACGCGAAGTCCACGGTTTTGCGCCTCGCTGCGGCGGAGGAACTGATCGCGGCGAACGGTGGCGAGCGGGAGGTACAACGCTATCTTTCGTCTACGCTTAAAGGTTCGAAGGATACTCGAGAAATGCAGTATGCCTTGTCGCGGCTGCCGAGGGTCTCATCGCCCTATCCCGTGGCGCGTCGGTTGCTCGACCAATTGATCGACGGCACGCTTGCAGCCGATTTGAAGCTGGACGTGCTCGAGGCAGCGGCAGCTCTGGCCGAGACCGATGAAAAACTAAATGGCCAATTGGAACGATACCGTGCTCAGACCGAATGCAAAGGACCGTTAGCGCAGTATGACGCAGTCCTCTTGGGAGGAGACCCTGAAGTTGGCGAGGCCCTTTTTTCTGGTCATACTTTAGCAGCCTGCTCGAAGTGCCATGCTCTCAAAAGCTCCGATAAACAGGTTGGACCCAGTTTGCAGGGAATCGCGACGCGTCACCCCCACTCCTATCTCTTGCAGTCCCTGGTCGACCCGCAAGCCGCAGTGGCGCCGGGATACGGAATCGTTACCTTGGCGCTTAAAAACGGAAACTCTGTGACGGGGATTTTGATGCGCGAGACCTCTGATGTAATCGTCGTGAAATTGCCTGACGGCAATCAAGCGACATATTCCCAGACTGCGATTGCGTCGAAAACCAAGCCCTTGAGTACGATGCCCGATATTAAAGGGATTCTTAGCAACCGCGAATTGAGAGACCTGGTCGCCTACTTGGCCACTCTGCATTAGCGGTAAGTAAAATCCTCAGAGGAGAGATGCAACAGCCCCCTCCGCCTAAATCTCAGTGTGCTCGGTGGGTGATCTTGCGGACGGGTCGTAGACCTGTCCAGTAGCAACCATGAGCGAAATGTTCACAATCACGCAGGGAGAATATCGGAAAAACCCTCAACTACCAAGCGAATCAAATCGGAACAATTGAACTTCCTATCAACAATCGAAGACCGAAGCATCATCCTTCAATCGCGTTTTATTCAGGCCAGCTAGCAGCATCCTTGACCAGTTTCCACCTGGTGAGAGCGGCTTCCGACTTGGTAAGCGATTTTAGGCTTAAGTCTCGTCTCAGGTGACTGGGTCCCCCCGCTTTGGCACCCATTCCAGCATCAATAGCGAAACCGAATTCGGGATGGTCGGTCAGTATGAGGAAGCCTTCCTCTGTGAGCGTAAATCGTTGCAGGGAAGATTTGCTGGGTTCTTTTAGAAATAATGCCGCTCCTGCTGTGGCGCTAGCCGCTTCGATGCAAAGTCCGTATTCGCTGGCAAGAATTTGTCCTTTGGATGGGTTATCCATAAGCCACATTTCATCCGCTGATCCGAAGCGCTTGAGAGTGTGGGCCATCAGTGGAGCCTTCAATTGCACGTTCTGCCGGAATCCCGGAATATCGACGCAGTAGAATTCAGGTTCGTCTAATGGATCGACCAATCGTATCATCACTGGACTAGGTTTGCCCTGGATAACACAGGGAAGCAAAAACAACGATTGGAGGCAGAATAGAAGCGATTTCATGCCGAGAGACTGAAGAACTGTCTTGGCACAATCAAGCTAAGTTCCTTGGGATTATACAGCTTGATCCTTTTCGCTAAGCATAGGCGCATTGGTTTGTAAATATGTGTAGCCGGATCGAAATAAATTGTCTATGTTTTATACGCTCACCTGCCACGAAACATTCTTAGTCGATGACTGTTTATTGAGATACCCCAAATCCAAGGATCAAAAAAAACCAACCAAAAATAATGAAGAAACTCCTACTTTTAACTTCGCTTAGTTTGATGTTCGCTTCCTTTTCGTGCGCAGAGCCGAACCCGAGTGGTAATGAGGATGAAAAGCAGATAATTTCCTTAATAGCTCAATACAGTAAGGCCCGTGAAACCAAGGATGCGGAATTGTTAAAGTCGATTCTAGTTAAGGATATTGATCAACTTGTGTCCTCCGGTACCTGGAGACGAGGGATTGATGAATCTCTCAAAGGCATGATGCAAAGTTCCACGAGTAGACCGGGCTCCAGAACTCTCACTGTTGAAAAAATAAGATTCTTAGCTGAAGCCAGCGGGATTGCAGACGCACGCTACGAGGTGACAAACACTGACGGTAGCATTCGGAAAATGTGGAGCACTTTTATTGTGACTCATCAAGATGAACAGTGGAAAATTGCAGCCATTCGGAACATGCTTCCAACCAGGTGATTATTCGACATCTGCAACGTATTCATCTCATCGGAACAATTGAATTCCCTGTCAACAATCTACCCCTCCCTATGAATCTTTGCACTAATAATAAAAAATCCTTTTGCTGCAGTGTCTCCCTTGCAATGCTGCTCGCCCTTGTTTCGTTTGCCCAGTCGGAAGATCGGCCGAATGTCGTAATCATCTTTATCGACGATATGGGTTATGGCGATTTGGGGTGTTTCGGATCAGAGACGATTCGAACGCCGCGTATCGATAAATTAGCGACGCAAGGAACGAAATTTACGAACTTCTATGCTCAGACGGTTTGCGGTCCTTCTCGTTCGGCTTTGCTTACTGGGCGCTACCCGGTCCGTAGTCTCGGCTGGAGCATGCCGGAGAGCGAGATCACTTTCGCGGAGCAACTCAAGACTGTCGGTTACACGACGGGCTGCATAGGCAAATGGGATGTTTCCAACCGCAGAGCCATAATCGAACGCATGCCTAATAATCAGGGCTTCGACTACTATTGGGGCACCTTGGGTGCGAACGATGGCGGCAAGGTAGCCTTTCATGAAAACAACGAACCCATTGGCGGGACCGATGAGATGGGCAGCCTGACGAAACGCTACACGGATAAGGGCATTGCGTTTTTGGAGCAGCACAAAGACGAGCCGTTCCTTTTGTACCTGGCCCATACTATGGTGCATTCGGTCATCGGCGCCTCCCCCGAATTCAAAGGCCAGTCCGAGGGCGGACTCTATGGCGATACGGTCGAGGAAATCGATTTCCATACCGGTCGCTTGCTTGATAGAATCGACGAACTAGGGCTGCGGGACAACACCTTGGTGATTTTCACTTCGGACAATGGCCCTTGGAGCAATTTCTCTGAAGTCCTTGGTCCCAAGCATGACGGAGCCATTGCCTGGGGTGAGTCCGGCCCCCTACGCGGAGCGAAAGGATCGAGCTACGAAGGAGGAGTGCGCGTGCCTTGCATGGTGCGTTGGTCTGGGATGATTCCCGAGGGACGTGTCAGCGATGCGCTTTTTTCTACCTTAGACTTTTTGCCAACCTTTGCAGCTCTGACTGGCTTTGAGGCGCCGAAGGATCGGCCGTTGGATGGCGTAGACCAGACGGCGCTGTTGAAGGGGCAGAGCGAAATGGGAGCTCGTGACTATTTCTATTACTACATTAAAGGGGAGCTACAGGGTGTTCGGCGCCATAACTGGAAGCTGATTCTCCCCAATCGCCAAACCTTCTACGGTTACGTTAAGGACCGGGGATCGGAAAATGTAGAATTGTATGATCTTTCCAATGACATAGGCGAAACGCGAAACCTAGCCAAGAACCATCCGGAAATCGTGCAAAAGTTATTAGCTCTGGCTAACCGAGCGCCTGAGGCGGAAGATCCGACGATTCTAAATAATATCCGAATCCCCAATACGAAATCGAAGTAGACTATTAGAAACATAAGATGCGCTCGATATCTAAAAGCACTCCGCTCGTCATGGGCTTCATTAGTTTACTATTCCTAGCTCCGACTTTCACAGTAGCAGAGTCTCTCTACTTCCCTCCCAATACAGGAGAGTGGGAAGCCATTGATCCGACAGAAGCTGGATGGGATGAGGCGAAGCTGCAAAAATTGATCAATGCAGTAGGCAAACAAAAATCCTCTGGCCTGCTCATCCTCCAGAACGGCAAAATTATCGTCGAGAAACACTGGCCTGACGAAAACTACAAAATGGGAGGGATCCGTGGAGTTCGTATGATGTTGGGCAAAACCCAAGACGGTCACAGCATAGAGGATGTCGCATCCGCTCAAAAAAGCATCTCCGGTATCATAGTGGGTATGGCTCAACAACAAAGACTGCTTTCCATTTCAGACCCCGTCCACAAGTATCTGGGTAAAGGTTGGTCACGAGCTTCTCCTGAAAAGGAAGCAAAGATCACGGTTAAGCACCTGATCAGCATGAGCTCCGGATTGAAGGACGACCTCACATTCGAAGCCCCAGCTGGCACGCGTTGGCGTTACAATACCACCGCTTACTCCCACTCTATGCATGTGGCATCTGCCGCTGCCGGAATGAACGCGAAAGACCTCGTGAAAGCATGGCTGTTCGATCCGCTTGGGATGGATGACTCCACCTGGATATTCCGTAATGGCATGGAAGACTCCAACATCAAAGATACCAACATATTCGGTCTGAGTACCTCCAATCGAGACTTGGCCCGAATCGGAATAATGATCCTGGCCGGCGGAACATGGAATGGAAAACCCATAATGACCGACAAGGATTATATCCACGACATGTCACACCCTTCTCAGGAAATGAATCCCTCCTATGGCTACCTCTGGTGGCTAAACGGACAATCAATTGTGAATGGAGGTGCCGGCCTCAATCCGAAAGAGGGTCCCTTGATCAAAGAAGCCCCAGCCGATCTCTTCGCCGCCCAAGGCGCCCTGCAAAGAAAACTCTATATAGTTCCTTCCATGAATCTCGTGATAACCCGCCTCGGCAATCAGACCGAAACCAATGACTTCAATAACCAATTCTGGAAAGGCCTCATGGCCGCCGCACCCCAATAATCTGGCTAGATTAATAAGAACTTAGAAAACTCAATTAACCGCTTAACTGGACACTCGTGATATGAAACATTCATTCTTCCTTCTCAGTCTATTATTCTTCCTTCCCCTACAGGCCAGCTCTGAAGAGCTCAATGTCCTATTCATCGGCAACAGCTACACCGGTCGGCACACTCTTTCTCAGGTTGTTAAAGAGATGGCGGAGGTCGGAAACCCTGGACTGCAATTCAAAGTCTCCACAGTGATCTACGGCGGTCGCACCTTAAAAGATCATTGGCGACTAGGCACGCAGCATATCATTAATCAACACGCCGTTGCCAAAGAAGAGATCAAAGCGACGGTCGACGCGCTTAAAGAAGCCTCCAAAGATTCGAAGGACAAATACGCGCCAGCTGGCTTAAAACGACAAGTTGCTCTGCTTGAAAACTATCCACCCAGTCGGGAAAAATGGGATATCATTGTACTGCAATCCTACCGTGATGACCTGGACGGCGATGATTCTCCCTACATGCAGTATGCTCCGAAGTATGCCAAACTGGCCAAGGCCCAGGGAGCTCGGGTTATTTTGTACGTGACCACACCCACAACGCAAAACGCCCAAACGATATCATCAACCCCAGACAAAACTCCTATCCTTAAGAAATCCAAGTCGATAGCCAAATTGGCGAACAGTATAAACGCCAACGTCGCTCCTATGGCCCTGATCGCTCATCGCAGCCAATCCCAACGGCCAGATCTCCCCCTGCGCTTCATCAACGATGCGCACTTGAACCAGACCCTATCCTACATGAGCGCCTGCGCCTTATACGCAGCGATATTCAATAAAAGCCCTGTTGGGCTACCGATAACCGAGGTCACGGACATTAGATTTCTTGAGGGAGACAAAACAAAAGACCGTGATGGCCTTCCTATCACCAAAGTATTTTCCAACAAAGACCGTGCCGATTTACAACATATCGCTTGGCAAGGTTATCGGGAATTCCAAAAACTTCGGGTCAATTGAATCGTCGTAGATTCATAGAAAAAACCGCATGATCGCTCTAAAACTGAAAAGCTTGCTCATTGCGCTCAAAGCAATCCTGCTCGTTTTTGCCTTCGGGATAAATTTGTCAGCTGCAGGCCAGCCAAACATCGTTGCTATTATTGCCGACGACCATGGCGTCTACCATTCGACGGTCTATGGCTCGAAGGAACAGAAAACGCCTCATATGCAATCTTTGGCAAATGAAGGCATGACCTTCTCACGAGCGTACGTCGCCTCCCCTGCGTGCGCCCCCAGTCGGCATGCCCTAATTTCTGGGCTGATGCCCTACAGAAATGGAGTAGTAGGCAATCACGAGAATTCAAATTACAAACTGGATGCATCCGAGAGTTTGATACAGCAACTCATAGATGCGGGCTATGATGTTGTATTCAGGGGTAAAGTTGCCCACGGCAATGGAAAAGGAGTGGTACCCACTGGAGTAGTACGGCTACCCGGTAGCAATAATCTACTCGATCCCGAAAACGTCGAAGCCTATCTCGTAAACCGGAAAGACAAGACCAAACCGGTTGCCCTGTTCATCGGCCCGACTGACACGCACACGATCTGGCCTAACGAGCCAGGCGACGTTCACTTCAAACTTGAAGACACCGTACTGCCACCCAAGACATTCGATATACCCGAGGCGCACCAATTGATGGCCCGCTACAACCAGTCCGTTGAGAATGTGGATACAACCGTCGGCCAAGTACGCGAAATCGTCAAACGCCAACTCGATGAAGACAATACCCTTATCCTCTATACATCCGACCACGGCCAGAATTGGCCATTCGGGAAATGGTCGCTCTACGAAACGGGCGTACGCGTTCCACTGATAGCCGTTTGGCCCGGAAAGATTGAGCCAAAATCAACCACTGATGCCATGGTCAGCTGGATAGATCTAATCCCGACTTTTCTCGATATCGCCGCAGCGCCTACTGTGGCAGGCATCGATGGCAAATCCTTTAAAAACGTATTGCTGGGCGAAACCGCTCGCCATCGCGAAAAGATCTTCACCGTCCACAAAGGTGATAAGACGGTTAACGTTTACCCCACCCGGGCTGTAAGAACGAACAAATGGAAATACATGCTCAATCTGTTCCCTGAGTTCTACAACACCACCCACATGGACATAAAAGTCTTCCGAGAAGGGCATACGAGAGCTGGCCAACGAAACCAACATACGTTCTATGATTGGTCTGCGTGGGTTCAAGCTGCCGAATCCAATCAAGAGGCCGCTCAATTCCTGCACCGTTACCATGCCAGACCCAAAGAAGAATTATATCTCGTTGAAGAGGATCCCTACGAAGAAAACAACCTCGCTTATGATCCTCAGTATGCGGATGTACTAGCCTCTATGCGCAAGGCGGTTCAAGATCGCATGAAAGCGGTTAAAGACGACAAATCCCTGTCAGGTAAACCAAGACTCCTGAAAAACAATCCGCTACCACCCGCCTTTAAACTATATTTTCCCAATGGCGGCGAAACGCTCACTTCCGGTCAAACCGTAAACGTCTCCTGGAGCCCCTTCTGGAAAGGTGTGCGAACTGTCAAATTGGAATACAGTAATGGCAGTATGTGGAAAGTGATTACGAATTCCACCACGCACAACGGGACGTTCACATGGCAAGTGCCTGCAATTTCATCGAAAACGGTAACACTCCGGGTCAGCACGGCAGATGGAAAGATCTTCGATGAAAGCGACAAGCAATTCTCAATATCGCCGAGCCCCTAAGTCAAGCCCATCGCCAAGCGCAAGTCGGCTAGTCTTTTATCAGAACCATTAATCATCGATTGCAATCATACGTTGGCATCTTTTCTCTGAATCCATTCAAAGGCGTGTATTTAATTCAACCTGACTTTATCGCTTTTGATGATTTCTATGAACGTTTCCGTTCGTTTATCTCTCCCCGCTGAATTCAAGTGATAGACCGTGTCATAAAAGTGATTATCGGGGTACACGAATGTACGAGGGTGATTAACCACTGGAATGCGCAGATCGTTACTAATATCATTTTCGAACCTATCTATAACAGACTGATTTTTTTCGTAAAAAGACTCTGCAATACAGGGATAGGAAAAATACAGCTTAACATTACGTTCTTTGCAAATTTTATTTAGCTCATTCAGTCTTTCAATTTCTTCCCAATAGCGATATGATAAAACTACGTTATCGATTAATATCTTTATTGAACCTCTTTCCAAATGAGCAGTATGGTCGCCAAATTCATTAAAGGCCAACCTTGAATATATAGGGTCTTTTAGCTGAACTCTCTTGCGACTAGATGCATCGAATACAATAGACCTAAACTTATCACTGACACTATCTAGATAGAGCTTGAAATCGCTATACGCTAATGACTCGTTATTGACATATTTCTTCGACTCAGGGTAGCACTCAGCGGTTAACTCAAGGACCCCTGATTGACCTTCCCCAATCAGGTACTCGAAAGACAGAAATACGACGTCGCCATCTTTTACCGAGCTCCGAACTTCACCAATCAGAAACTCCATCCCTAACCCGGCATGAAGCCCTAGATTCACAACAGTTATATTGTTAATCTCATTCTCTATACGCTCACTATTTAGACCAAAGGCCAAATTAGAACCACCAGCAAAAATCACCCGACCATCACTCATCTCCCCAAGCCTTTTATGTTTATCAACAATGGCAGCCATATAATTTGAATCGTTTGGTCCTACATATATAAAATCAACAATCAGCATAAAGCCGCAAGTCATAAGGAAAAAATACAGTAATTTATAAATAAATTTTTTCATTGTTAAAATTGAAAATAAATAAATTGCTGCGTACTTGTCTTAAACAATAGTATAATACTGATTATAGAAAAGTACAAACCCCACCTTAGACTTGTAGCCTTGATTGAATTCATATCCGCAAGTGGATGCTGCTTCTCTCGACCAAACCATTCAATCGCCAAAAAGCACGCGATGATAACAATCAGGCTTCGGGGATCGACCTCAGGGTAACTGACAAGCGATTCTGAAAAAATTATATTTATATAATCAACTGCTTGACTTATACTTTCGGCCCTGAAAAAGATCCAAGCGAAGACTACTAGTAGATATGTAGATACCATACTGACGAGTTCCCTAAAACTCGGCAGGTACCGACCCATTGCCACGGTATTCAAATATCTACGATTGTTTTTAAACACAACCAAGGGTAAAAAGTACAAGGCATGCAAGAACCCCCAAGCCAAAAAAGTCCAATTAGCACCATGCCATAGACCACTGACGATGAAGATAGCAAAAACATTTAAAATATTCTTAAACGTTTTTACCTTACTTCCCCCCAATGGGATATAAAGATAGTCTCGAAACCAGGTGGATAAAGAAATGTGCCAACGTCGCCAGAATTCCGCCATATTTCTCGAGAAGTAGGGAGAGGCAAAGTTTTGCATTAAATCAATACCGAAAAGCCTTGCAGTTCCAATGGCGATATCCGAATAGCCTGAAAAATCGCAGTATATTTGAAAGCTGAACAAAATAGCTCCTAATAATAACGTGCTTCCGGAATATTGCTCATAATTACTAAAAATCAAGTTTACAGATACCGCACAGCCATCAGCAATCACTATTTTTTTAAACAAGCCCCAAAGGATTTGGCGTGAACCATCTACCGCATTGCCATACGAGAAATACCGTTTTTTATTAAACTGGGGTAACAGATTCGATGCTCGTTCAATTGGACCCGCAACTAATTGCGGGAAGAAACTGACAAAGGTTAGAAAATTTATAACATTTTTTTCATGCGATATTTTTTTCTTATAGAGATCTATAGAATAGCTTAAAGTTTGAAAAGTGTAAAAGCTTATTCCCACAGGAAGAATAATACTTAAACTACTCACCCTCATCGGGTGCCCCATGAGGCTAAACGCATCAGAAAAGCTTTCCGCAAAAAAATTATAATACTTAAAAAAACCAAGAAAACCCAGGTTAATTATTATACTCCCAGCTAATAGGTATTTTCTTTTTTGGATTTTCTCAGTTCTGGATAGCCCAAGACCGATAAAATAATCAGCCAGGGAGCTAAACAAAATTAAGAATAAAAAGCGCCAGTCCCAAAAAGCATAAAAAACATAACTGGCTAACAACAATATAAAATTTTGTAGTTTTATACTATTTCTCGCAGCAAACCAGTAAAGACCAAATACTATGGGTAAAAATATAAAAAAATCTATTGAATTGAAAGTCATTTTGCCAGCAAGAAGTCTGTTCTTGATTAAAACCGTAAAAGGTCAGCACTTGATCTTTGTAATTATCCGATCGAAGAGGTCCTTCGCCTCCCTTCTCTCGCCTGATTGCATGTGGGAAATATAGCGGCTTACTTCCGATTCGCTACCCATGCCTAACCTATCCGCGAGCCAGCCATTGCGACATAAACGCTTCAACTTTAGGTACCCCGCAACCGCGACTTTCCAATTCTCGGCCTTCCGTCCCAAATCGGAATCGTCATGCATTCTCCCGACAATTCGCAAACACTCAAGAAATGACTTCTCCCAAGCCAACTCACGAGCCGCTTTCGCGTCCGAGTCGCCAAGAGCGATCGAAGCGGATATTCGCTTCTCGTCGTCAAGCAAGCCGATCTTGAACCCCGCGCTGCCCGTAGCCCAATCCTTCCTGATCCGATCGAACTTCATGGACTTCATTCTAGGCCCATCCTCGGACAACCATTCCAGATACTGCTCGTAATTTTTCGATCCATACGATCCGTCCGCAAGACCACCTGCCCCTTCCAGACATACCTCGAAACTTAGAAAATTCGGGCGCAAGCGCTTCTTCCGCAGGAGCCAGTAACTCGAATATTCGAGGGCCTTAAATTCTAGAACTTTGCAAACCTTCGCTCGAATAAGGCTCAAGTTTATACAATGACAAAGCCAGCCGAATTGCTCGAAATCCAAGACTACGATCGCCTTAAACCGATCCTGAAAAAGAGCTCTGCGTTCCCTACAAAGGTGGTTGAATCCCTTAGCAAAAACGCCTTGGAGCCATCTCATCCCCTCCGACAGATCCGACTCCAAAGTCTCGACGGCAAACTGGTAATCATTCCCCTTTATCGCCCACCCATGCAATCTCCATCCCACCCGCTCACAAGTCTCAAAGATAGCCTTCCGGAAAGAGTTCTTAGCCCCTTTGCTCTCAAACTTCCACGAACGATAGCTCCCGCGGTTAATCACATTATAGATCGCACCAGGGTATTCCAATCTCAATTTCCTCGCCATAAGGACCTTTCTTCAAGTCGGCTTGCGTTATAGTTGTCAAGATTCATGCACAGACCCGTTTCCCATAGAGCGATAAGACCTCAGGAAACAACAGGGTCCACCGCCGCTGGTAGAACTTGGGGAAATAGCGAAACCGCTCTAACTTAAAATCAAAATGACTAAGAAAGCGATAGTTTATTGACCTGCAGGCCCTGTACTCGTACATAACTTTACTATGATTAGCCCTACCACTCCAAACCGTCGCCACTTTGTTAAATCCGCTGCCGCTGCTGGCACCGGTCTTCTGATCCTCCCAAGCGGGACGCTTTTTGGTCAGAATCGCCCTGGAAACAAACTCAACATCGCGCTTATTGGTTGCTGGGGCCGTGCCACTGCTCACAGGAATATGCTTCATAACGAAAACGTTGTGGCGCTCTGCGATATCAATGAGAAAGCCTTGGCAGCCGCTGGAAAGGAATTTCCTGGAGCGAAAAAATACAAGGATTGGAGAAAGTGCCTGGACCAAAAAGACATCGATGCCGTCGTCTGCTGCACTCCAGATCATCACCATGCGTTCATCTCGATTTGGGCAATGAATCGCGGTCTTCATGTTTACGGCGAAAAGCCTCTCGCCAACAGCGTTGAAGAAGCGCGCATCGTTCGCAGCACCTATTTGAAGAACAAAAATAAGCTTGCTACGCAATGCGGCACGCAACGCCACTTCGGTTCTAACTTTGCACGCACCCGCGAGCTGGTTAAGGGAGGCGCCATCGGTGACCTGAAAAGCGTACACGCCTGGGGAAACCGGACGCATAACATTACTGGGTACCAACCGGAAAGCGGCTCCGCCCCGGATTTCATCGATTGGGATCTTTGGGTCGGCCCTTCCCCAATGCACCCTTTTAACCCAGCCTACTTTACTGCTGAGAAACGAAACAACGTGGTCAGTTATTTTGATTCCGACAGTAAAAATTGGCCAACGGGCTCCAACTGTCTTTCATGGAATATGTATCGCGACTTCGGCAATTGGCAAATTGGCGACATGGGAAGTCACACGATGGATCTCGCATTCAACCCGCTTGACGCCGACTACCCGATTTCAGCGCAAGGCGAAGGGGATCCCTACAATAAGGATATCGCGCCTTCTCTGATGAATTCGACCTGCATTAATCCGGCCAATGACTGGCGCGGCAAAATCAGCGTCACATGGCACCAAGGCGGCAGCATGCCTAAGTCCCCTCTCGGAGCTCTTGACCTCAATAAGATTGGGCATGGCGCATTGTTCAAAGGCAGTCAGGGATTCCTCGTTTGCGATTTCACTACTCGCATGGTCATCCCGTATGGTCCTAAAGCGAATATGTCCTACTACGAACCCGCCAAAGACGCAGTTGAGAAGTCAAACATCACCGATTTCGGCCACGAATGGACAAACGCCTGTAAGACGAATCTTAAGACATCATGTAATTTCGATTATTCGGGTGTCATGATTGAGCAACTACTGCTAGGCCTTGTAGCTTACGACGTCGGCAAGAAACTTGACTACGATCCGAAAAAGATGTACGTTAGAAATAGCCCTGAAGCCAACCAGTGCCTGCGCAAGGAATACCGAAAGGGCTGGGTGCTCAACGGCTAGTCCAATCGCACCTTTTGAAAATCGAGACTTTCTCGACACGACAAAGAGACCTTCGGGTCTCTTTTTTTTGTGTGATGCTCCGGAGCGCTATAATTATTAATTTTTATTTGTCGGCATCCGGATCATTAAGCAAACCCCCAACGATTATCAAAAAGAAGCATTCGTCAAGGTTGCCGAAGGCAACGCAGGAATCGCTAAAGCGACACTAGGTTCGGATGCCCGGTCGCTGAGCACGTCCCTTCCAGGACATCTTCGAAATTGAAGCGTACGTGAAGCCCATTCGTCCTTAAGCCGACCTATATTCATGCACGTCTCGACGCATAGGATAGTCGTCGGAACGCGAATCCAGGCAAAGCCTCACCTTTTCAAAATATCACAATTCCAATAACAGACAGTGCATCGAAATCCTCAATTTGCGATGCGGCGGAGTACAATCAAGACTCTATTCTAAATTACACGTGACTATATTATATTTAGCTCGAATATACCCATTCATGACCCCAGAGAATCGTCTCAGAAAACACTCAGCTCGGCAGCCCGTCCCGCTGTGCCGCTCTACCGAGTCGAAGACGACCGAATCTGAAGTAAATCCCCATCAAACTCATGAATCGATCGAGAGATAACTTGGAGATCTTCCCTAACCGTTTAGCCTCAGTGTGCGGATTGTTCGGTCTCTTACTTCCCACGCTATGGGTCACGCCGAACGCCTCGTCGCAAGATTTGAGCAAAGGCTCCGACATCTATGCCACTTATTGTGCCCAATGCCACGGTCCGAACCTCGAGGGCGGGCAGTTTTCTGGCTTTCTGGATGGGATGTGGAACCACGGCACTTACTACGCCCTGCAACGGAATAATATAGAATTCGGGATAATTGGCACGCAGATGGTCGCCTGGGGAAATGTCCTCAGCGAGATTCAAATCGATACGGTCCTCAAATTCATCCTCGAAAAAGAAAAAGAGATGGGCGTCGAACCGCCACCGCCTCGGGATCGTTCCGAAACCGAGAATTACAACCTCAAGGTCGAGGTTCTCGCGGAGGGCTTGAAACAACCCTGGGGCATAGAATTCCTGGATGAACGAACCGCTTTGTTTTCGGAGTTCAGCGGCAGGCTTCGACTGATGATTGATCGCAAGGTCATCCCTGAGCCAATTACTGGAACGCCCTCCCCTGCCCGTCAACGATCGGGCCAGAAGCCAGGTTTTGGGTTCATGGATGTCGCTCTTCACCCCCAATACGCAGATAACGGCTGGATCTATCTCTGCTATATCCATGAAGCGAGCGATATCCCACCAGGCAAAACGGAATACCCTTGGTCAACCCGCATTGTACGAGGCCGAATCCAGAATCATGCGTGGATTGATCAGGAAGTGGTCTATGATCCCCGACCGGAGGACTACACGCTAATCCAAGATCATTTCGGATCACGCATGGTGTTTGACGATAGCGGGGACCTCTATTTCTCGATTGGCGACCGAGGCCGAAAGTTGGATGCCCAGAACCTATCCCGACCGGAAGGCAAATTTCACCGCATTCACGACGATGGCCAACCCGTCGGTGACAACCCATACAATTCCCTGGAGCGTTATGGTGCACTACCGACCGTTTACGCCTACGGAACGCGCAATGCTCAAGGCCTTGCGATTCATCCTGAAACCGGAGAAGTTTGGTCCGCCGAGCACGGCCCGATGGGTGGTGATGAACTCAATATCGTCCAGGCAGGGGCCAACTACGGCTGGCCTCTAGCCACCAAGGGATTAGATCGCGATGGGACAGTACTGACGCCCTACAAGTCTCTCCCCGGAATAGTAGATCCTATTCATTACTGGACCCCCTCTCCCGCTGTCTGCGGAATCGAATTTATTGACAGTCCCTTGTTCCCCGCCTGGAAAAGCAATCTGCTCGTCGCAGCGCTCAAACATCAATACATTTACCGGCTCGTGTTAGATGGTCACAAAGTCGTGAAAGAAGAAGTCATTCTCCGCGAATCCGGCCGCGTCCGTGATATCAAAACCGCCCCAGACGGATCGATTTATGTTCTCACCGACCGCCGCGGTATGATCCTGCATCTGACTCCAGAGAACAACGAATAACGAATCCCCGAGGTATTCTAATGGTAGCGACCGATCTCCGAGCGGTCATTCCTGTCAAAGTAGCTGAACAACTTCGTCGGTTCACTCACCGCTTGGCCTACAGCGCCATCGCAAAGCGAAGGCGTGAAGGCAGACCAGCCCTAGTGCAAGACCGGGCTTACTTCGCACGTTTCTAGGCTCAATTTAACCGCTTGATTGTTCATGAAAGCGCATGATTCCGTCTGCTTGGGCTTTGAGGCCGGCTTTAATGTAAGTCTTCGCTGGAACGCCACTCACTTCGCTGATGGATTCTTCTATAATCCCCCTACCCGCTTCTTTGGTTTCCAGACTGGTGAGCTTTAATCGCAAATTATCCAAAAAAACATCCCCATAACGCAAATACGCGTCAAGCATCGCAAACCGCGCGCCCGTTGGGTTATTGAAATTGAGCCGTACCTTAGGATTCGTCCGCTTTTTAAAGGTTTCGCGCTCCTCGCCAGGGTTCCAGTTTAGCGGATCCATTTCCTCCCCCATCAGGTTCGGGTTCGAGTCAAACCGCTTCACCACATAAAAATCATAAATCTCCTTCAATCCGTATATCTCCAACGCGATTACGTCGTTTAGGAAATTGCATATCGTTGGATCAAACCATTCGCGATCAGTCACACGGTAGCTCCGATCCTTCATGTGCTTAAGCAACTCACCCGCAATTCTTCCTCTAAAACGCGTAGCCCGTTTTGCTCCCCAGGAAAAGGGATCATACAAGTAGCTCATATTCTTCACGATCAATCGTTGCAAATGATCGATCTGCTCCTGCTCGTCTCTATCACTGTAAACGATTATAGGATACGAAACTTTGACTTCTCTAAAACTCGACGTACTAATATTGGTCGGCAGGCCGTCGCTAATATGAAACCCCCTATTCGTATCCAGATTCAACCCCTGCCATTTATTAACCCGTCTAAAACTTTTTCGCGTGCGGATATTCACTTCCCATTCCGTTAAAACGCGGCGTTCCCAATCGAGTATTTCTGGATTGAATCGCAAGTTCTTCGCCCGTTCGTTACCGCGAAGCCCTATAGAACTAAGTTCATCGCGATGCCATACGACCAGTTCCTTGATCTGAAAAAACGGCTCTTTTCTCAGTCGAGCGAGTATCCTTCGCTCCTTCAGAAACCACGAATCATCCTCGACCATAAATCTCTTGATCCCAAACGAATCCGCCAAGTCGCCAAGCTTCTTAGTGTGCTCAATGCCTTTCGTCATGTGAACCTCCATGTGCTTCAGCTCTAAAACGAGTAGCATTGTGTGGAGTCCCCCCATTATTTTTGGGAAACTCGCATTGATCGCCTTAACCACGTCATTCGATCGGTGGTAACGCTTTCCAGTCATACCGTCGATTACATCGATATCTCCACCGTATTTCGCGTAGGCTTCGAGCTCAAAGAGAAAACTCGAATTGTCGCCCACCCCCGCTTCGGAAAGCGCGGACTGAGACCATACCGCGGTAGGTATCGACAAGATTAGCAGCAACGAAAAAGCCACTTGTTTAGCGCGAGCAGAGAAGTGAAGCATCAGGAGGTTTTTAACAAAGAGTACAAGCGGGTTGGATACCTGAAATCCATAATGGGGCAATTCACACTGTACAAAGCAAGCAATTTTTCACCCACCCAAAACACCCGCCTGTCTATGGCACAGACTTTTCTGGAATAAATCATCCCCGGCGCAACCGCTTCCATCCTTAGAAGTACGCCGAGTGAAGAGCCCCGAGGTATTTTAAAGGTAGCGACCAACGTCAGAAACTAAGCCAGCTTCGAGGTATTTGCCCGAAGGGAATTAAAGCCTCAAGAGATCACGAGGCAAAAATTAACCCCATGGTATCGCTTTCCGAAATTAAAATTGCTGCGACTCCTTGAAACTTACGCACTCGTAACATAATTTCGCGGAAATGGGGACCTAAACTCCCCTACCTTTACTTCGTATTTCGCTTCTACAGTGGTTCAGGCATTTCGGTGCACCAGTTCTGGTAAAGGGTTTATAGTGAATTTACAATTTCAGGATACCTCTTCGCTAGATCCGTCGCTTCGGACGAGTCTTTATTTAAATCGTACAGTTCGAGCTTTTGTCGCTTGCCGATTAGCTTCCAATTGCCCTTTCGAACTGCCCATCCCATTTTCTCGTCGCCGGTATCCCAATACAGTACATTGTGGTGGGGATGATCTTTTCCCTTGAAAAGCGGAAGAATGCTCTTGCCGTCGAAGTCCTTCGTTTCAGGGGGTGACTCGTTCAGCACGTCTAGGACGGTGGGAAGAATATCGAAAGAGATGATGGGCGTATCGATGACGCGTCCACCCCTAAACTCACCGGGCCAGCTAACCATTCAAGGGGTGCGGATTCCCCCTTCCTAAACGCTGTGCTTGAAATCGTGCAGAAGCCCATTGTCGGCATCCATAGCAGAAGCACTGCCGTTATCGGTGAGAAAAGAAGAGCAGTGTATTTTCCCAGACATCTTCGTCTTTCAGCTTCTTGACAACAGAACCGACTCCGTCGTCGAGATACCTGAGCATCGCTATGAGGATAGCTCGCGTTTACGAAAGATGCGGGTATTTCGTTTAGTAGAAATCAATGTCTTCTTGAGCCGCTTGGGCGGGTGCGTGAACAGCATTGTAAGCGAGGTAGAGTCATTTTCCTTTTAAAATTCTGCAATGCTCCCTTCCACCCTTTCCTCAATTACAGTACTCGCTCGACATAACCCTGAAATTTGAGATTTGATACGCTGCATTCTAACTACGCCCAGGATACGCAAATCGAATTTAAATTCTGCCTTCATGGGCAACCCACCCCAGGCACTACACCAACCGAACCGAAAACATTGAATTTCCAATCGACAAAAAATGTCGTCGCTCCGCTCTTAGGGTTGTTGCTTGCCGCTTGCGCGAGCATCGACTCTCAAGACACCGAACAATACATCTTTCTGGAGGAAGCGGAAGCCCTATTCATCGAATTCAATCACTCGGGGAATCCGCTCTACGAATCGAGCATGCCTGAGCTTGCAAACAACATGGAGAAAGATCGACGACAGGACTTTACGCAAGTGATGCAAGAGTTGCTCCACGATTACCAACTTCCGATACAAACTTATGTCTTAGGAAAACGGGAAGAGCCTGGCGATGGTCCGGTTCTGAAAATCTACGCCATGCGATTCGAACAGGATCGAACCGGCGATTTGGTCGCTACGATCCAAGCCAGGCTAACCAAGCATGGAGAACTGAATACACTAGGAACTTACAGCCAGCGTGAAACACCCCCGGCAGGCGCGAATCGTCAACGAATGGATGAGGCTTTTCGCGATGTAATCCGCAAGCCCCTGCGAATAATGATGGACGACTTGTTTAGACATTTTCCCACCCTAGAGGAGAGAAAAAGCGTAAACGCGCCCCTAATCGGAATCGGCGAAAACTAGCTTCGCCTAATCCTTTTACCTAATTTCCAGCGGCTTCTCATTGGTTAGAGGAACAGCCAAAAGAGACGATTATCTACTCCAGGGGCAATCTTTAAAACAGATAATTGTTCCAACTATTGAATACGTATCTTCATATTTGATCGGATTAAGTCATCAAAGTACCAAATCACGCGCCCAGTTCTAGCGTAGCGCTAGTCCCCTTAGCGCGGATCGCACCGCGTATTTCGAGAGGGATTTGGTATCGCGACACGGTGCAAGCCAGCCCTATTACTCTCAAGTCATTAGACACTCTTGAAGAAGACTATAGGATTATGGCATCCTCGTTCAGTGCATCAATCCACAATTGCCTCGCCACTCTACAGCTCTACTTTACCGCTGCACGGAGATGTCGAAAAAGCCAAAGGCTATCATAACCGCCGCTGCGACTTGCATGACCTGATCGAATCGACAGCCCGTCCCATCGCCGAAACGAAAGATGTTTCACTCCGCCGCAGTCTAGCAACCGGATTGCCCGTGACACTTGCCCGACCAAAGCATAACGATCGAAACGAAGAGAATCGCATGCCATTTGAAATTGATGAAAAGCCTTGCGGTCCCATCAGATAGAAATCGACACAACCACCGCCGTACCCGACAAATCGAGGAACTGAGTCGTAGCGGAAGTCCACAAGGCCCAGAGAGGCATCTTCTTTCTTCCGACGATATTCTCCTCCAGATTGCCGGAGGCTTTCCGCTTCAAATAGATGCCAACAGCGCTCAAAATGAGGAGATAAGCTGTAATAGGGATGAGGTCGAAGCTATTGAAATAATCGCTCATAGGGGGTGAAAGGGAGCACTATTCGCTGCAAACTCCAACCAACCTGATCATCCCATAGAATCGATAAAAGTCCACGAACCAAGATTTACATTACCCGTTAACCGAGCGATCCCGTCCTCGCTCGGCTAACGAGCATACCCCATCACGGATACAAAAGAGCCATATTGTGGCCAACCTCGCCGCGAAGCGGTTCTAGCGACGCAGGAGCAATGTTAATGCATACGAATGAAGGGATGCACACGATTGGTTGACCGTCCTACGCCATTGTTTCGAACATTCGTTAAAGCGCCCCACTTTGAGCGAGGCGTTTCAGCAATGGAAGCAGGCGGAACCTTGCCAGTTGCACTGAATAACGGTACAATCATATCGACATAAGCATTATCTAAACGATAGTCCCCGAGTATGACTAAAACCGCTTCGACCGGAAAAGCGACCGCTGCATTGAAGCTGGACGCGCACGCAGCAAAAGGCCCCAAAGCGGGCCGGAAAAGTGGCAGCGGAATTCAAGTAATCGCCCGTGCGGCTTCCATTCTGCGCTCGCTGGAAAATGAAAAGGACGGATTGAGCCTGGGGCAAATCGCCAATCGGGTTGATCTGCCCCGTTCCACGATTCAACGCATCGTAAATGCTTTGACCGAAGAGAATTTATTGATCAGGGCGACTCCCAACGCTCGGGTCAAGCTGGGGCCTTCCATTCTCCGCCTCGCAGCAAATACCGATTTTGATTTCGCGGCCCATGTGAGACCACACCTTGAAACACTGGCGCAGCGCACGGGCGAGACCGTGGACCTATCCATACAGCGCGGAGACAAAATGGTCTTCATTGATCAGATTACAGCAAATCACCGTTTGAGCGCCGTTTCAGCTGTAGGTAAAAGTTTTCATATGTTTAGCTCAGCTCATGGAAAGGCTGCGCTCGCGTTGCTGGAAGAAGATGAAATAAGGCGGCTTTTGGCCGGCAGTCTAGCAAAGAAAACCGCTAATACCATTACCAATGTATCCGACCTGATAACGCAATTAGCGAAAACCAGGAAGACTCAGATTGCCATCGACAACGAAGAGCATACTCAGGGTATTTGTGCCATTGGAACCGCTTTTCGTGATCCTCTGGGCCGAGTTTTTGCGGTCTCCGTACCCGTTCCTACCATTCGATTCGTTAAATCCAAAAAGCTGATTATTCAGGCCCTGACTGATTTAAGAGAAAACCTGCTACCTTCGCTCGCCGACTAAAAGCTCCCCATCCCCTCAATAGGTCGGTTTCACAGATTTCGGTAAGTATTTTCGTCTCACATTATGATTTCTATAGCTTGACATACGATACAAAGTGGCAATAAAAAATATCAGAGCTATAATTAAGAATCATAATTCAATACATCAAAACATAGTACTGCTCACGACAGAGCAACAATCATATGGACAGTCATAACTGGCTGGGAAAGAGTTGTTAGGTTTTCTAGTTCAATTAAGGAGAAATTCGTTTTGCTACCAAAAAAATCAGTTATCCCAACATTCGTCTTACTCGCACTGGTATCCATGATTGGATGTTCCGGACCTGGATCCACTCAAGAAACGATCCGACTAACGGTCGTGGATGGGTATCCGACCCAATCGCTGTGGGTAAAAGAGTTTGTCGAATACTATATTCCTGAAGTCGAAAAGCGATTGACTGCCAAAGGAAATTTCAAAATCAGATGGAACCAGGCTTGGGGCGGGCAGATTGTCAAAACGCGAAATGTGCTTCCCGGCCTTCAAAAAGGCTTGGGGGATATTGGCATCGTGACCACGGTCTTCCACCAAGACAAAGTCCCCATTCAAGCCATCGCGTACGTCACGCCCTTCGTGACGACTGACCCCGAACTGGTGGCCAGGACCGTCGATGAGATTGCCGAGAAATTTCCTGAAATGAGAGAAGCTTGGGAGAAGTACAATCAAGTGTACCTGACCAACATGGTGGTGCTTGACAGCTACCAGTTATTCTCAAAAGAACCGATCGAAGCGCTTTCCGACTTAAACGGATTGAAGATCAATGGGGCAGGCACGAACCTGAGGTATCTGCAAGGATTGGGATCCGCTGGCGTCGCGGGAAGTTTGGTTACGTATTTCCAAAATATCAATACAGGAGTCGTGGATGCCGCCATGATTTGGCCCGAAGCCGCCGTTTCCTTTAAGATGCACGAAGTAGCTCCCTACATGCTTCAAGCAGACATGGGGACAGTGAACTCCAAAGCCATAACCGTCAATAAGCGGGCGTGGGATAAACTGCCCGCCGAAGTCCAAGAAATCCTTGCTGAAACTGCCGTAGATTATCGCGACCATGTTGCAGCACTGGCTGTTTCCAAAGGAGCTGAAAGCCTCAGATTGTTCCAAGAAAACGGGGGCACCATCGCCACGCTGTCGGCCAGCGAACGTGACCAATGGGCTAAAAACATGCCAAACATCGCCAAAGAATGGGCCGAAGGATTAGAAGAAAAAGGGCTCCCTGGTCATGAAATCTTGAAGTTTTATATGGATACAATGCGAACCAATGGCCAGAATATTTCCAGACACTGGGACCGGGAGTAGATATTTATGGAAAATGTAAGTCCGACGCGATCCAACGGTAAGTTTGACCGGATACTGGAAATTGTTTTATCCAATTTGAATAGTATCGGGTCGGTCTGGATTTTCGTTCTCACGATTCTGATCAACGCAGACGCTTTTGGCCGAAAACTCTTCCACTCACCCATCGATGGGGTCAACGAAATCGTCGAGTTGTCCATCGTAGGCATTGTTTTCTTACAGTTGGGCGATGCTACTCGGAAAGGGCGTTTACCTCGCTCGGATGGGCTATTCAATTTCATCGGGAGGCGATGGCCCAATTTCGGCCGCTTTCACGGGGCTTTATTCGATCTATTGGGAGCAGTGTTCATGGGGCTAATACTCTATGGAAGCATTCCGCTATTTATCGAATCGTATCAATCGGATTTTTATATTGGGGTCGAAGGACTTTTCACAGCTCCTGTTTGGCCGATCAAATTGATCATTGTAATCGGGTGTGCTGTCACGCTCTTGCAGTTTCTTGTCTTTGTTAGACGAAATTTGACCCGAACGAAAATCGAACCAACGGATGCATCAGCAATAGATTAGTGAAATGACGGAAATCGAAGTTGGTTTGATCTCAGTGGGGCTCATCCTAGTCCTGATTTACTCGGGCTTGTATATCCCAGTGGCCTTGGGCTTGGTTTCCTTTCTTGGAGTTTGGCTGCTTCGAGGTGATATCGAAGTACCCATTTATCTGCTTTCTTTAGCCGCGGCTGACACGATTGCGGAACCCACCTTTGCAGTAGTGCCACTCTTTGCCTTGATGGGACTCCTTATTAGCGAAGCAGGTGTAGGGAGAGACATTTATGATGTCTCCAACTTTATTTTCCGCAGACTCAAAGGCGGCTTGGGAATCGCTACCGTGGTGGCCAATGCCATCTTCGCATCCATCACCGGGTCTTCGATCGCCTCGGCCTCGGTGTTCACCAAAGTGTCCATTCCTGAAATGAAACGCTTCGGATACAACCCTCGATTTACGGTGGGCGTTGTGGCCGGCAGCTCAGTACTTGGCATGCTCATACCCCCGAGTGTAATGCTCATTCTTTATGCCATCATAACAGAGCAATCAGTCGGGCACATGTTCATTGCGGGCGTAATCCCGGGCATTCTGCTCTCTGTTGCATTCGGGGTGGCAATTCTCACAATGGCCACGTTTTTTCCGAAATTGGTCATGGATGAAACCGCCGAGCCAATCGAGGTGGTGGATAAGCCTTCTTTGAACGGGCTCCAAATCCTGCGGATGGTGCTGCCCATACTGCTATTGGTTGGTATCGTGTTAGGCGGAATTTACACGGGGTGGTTTACCGCGACCGAAGCGGGAGCGGCTGGAGCAATGGGTGCTCTGATCGTGGCCGTATTCAAAAAACGGTTGAATCTCAAAGGGCTTTGGAAAGTGCTCATTGAAACCGGTCACATTACCGCTTCCATCCTACTCCTCTTGATTGCCGCCTCTATGTACAGTCGGATGCTGGGGATAGCGGGTTTACCTACGATCTTTAGCGAGTGGATTCAAGCTCAAGCATTGGGGTTTGCTGCGATCATGGTCATCTATGTCGTCGTCCTGATACTTATGGGGACGATTTTGGATACAGTGTCTATCATTCTCATCATCGTACCTCTCTTTCTGCCAATTTTAGAACCCATGGGCATCCACTTAGTTTGGTTCGGAATTGTAACCGTGATTGGAGCCGAAATCGGACTACTCACCCCACCCTTGGGCGTATCCTGTTTCGTGATCCATAGTTCATTGAATGATCCAGATATTTCGCTGTCTGACATTTTTAAAGGGGCGTTCCCCTTTGCGCTAATCATGTTGGCGGTACTCATTTTGATCATCCTTTTCCCTTCCCTTTCACTGGTCTTTATTTGAGGGCTTTGAATACGAAATATTATAACAAACCATGAAGAATCTTACAGAAGGCAATATTACCGAAGCAGTCATTGAAGCTATTAAGGGAACTAAAGACCCTCGCGCAAAAGAGGTGATGTCGAGTCTCATTCGGCACCTTCATGCCTTCGTCAAAGATGTCCGATTGACCCAGGCGGAATGGGAAGCGGCCATTGAGTATTTGTACGACACAGGACAGATCACAGGGCCAACCCGCAATGAGTTTGTTCTCACTTCTGACACCTTGGGGATTTCATCCCTAGTAGATATTATCAACAGCAATCCCGATGGGGGCACAGAAGCAAGCGTGTTGGGACCCTTTTACATAGAGGGTTCGAAGATGGTTGAAATCGGCGCAAATTTGATCGGAGACAGCGAGGGAGAACCGACGGTGGTTTCAGGCACCGTCCGCACCCTCGGTGGCGATCCAATCGAAGGCGCGATAATCGATCTTTGGCAGACCGCCGCCAACGGCTTGTATGAAAACCAGGACCCCGATCAACCGGAAAACAACCTGCGTTTCCGAATGCGAACCAACAAAGACGGCTATTACCAATTCACCACCATCAAGCCGGTCAGCTATAAAGTTCCGACCGACGGCCCGGTAGGCAGAATGCTCGATCTGCAGGGACGGCACGCTTGGCGCCCGTCTCATTTGCATTACAAGGTGAGCGCCGACGGACACCGCAACTTGATAACCGAAGTATTCGATGAAGGGGACGAATACATCGAGGAGGATTCCGTTTTTGGTGTCCGACAATCGCTGACGGTTCCTTACAATCTAGTCACCTCTGAAGAAGAAGCCGAAAAGTATGGCGTTGCCTCCCCTTTTCACCGGGTCGAATTCGATTTCGAACTCGAAACTCTCTAGCCTCAAAAAATTAAAAACATGGCACAATCCTCTTGGGAAGCGCATCACGAGCACGTCAAAGAAAAAGGCCTGTTAGCTAAGAAATTCTATGTAGTCCTCACAAAGCCTGCCGGTGGAATGGAAGCGGTGATAGAGAATTTGCAGGAACACCTCAAATACCAATTGGAGTTGGAGGCTAACGGAGCGATGTTTGCCGCTGGACCCTTCGCCGATGACGAAGAGCAGGAATGGGAAGGCGAAGGTATGGTCATCCTTCGCGCAGATTCCCTAGAAGAGGCCAAGAACATTGCGGAGAACGATCCGATGCACCGAAGCGGGGCTCGCACATTCCGGGTTAGGCCTTGGATGATGAACGAGGGATCCATCACAATTAATGTCACTTATTCGAATGGCAAACGATCCGTAATTTGAAACGCTCACATGCATACACAACCTCTGCTGTCTAGCAGCTAAATAGTAAACTGCGATGCAATCAGCTCGAAATTTGGCAGGACAGGTCTGCCGCATTTTCTTTCGGTAATAAAATAGCTGGTTAGGACTTATGGCCAAGAAAGCTAGTCGACCCAATCAAGAGGGGATTTTTAATAATTCGCTTCATAGCTTGGGGCGCATGTGGCGTGAGATCGCACGATTGTCCGGGCGAAATGGCTCCAATAAGGATAGCCGACCCAATGCCTTGCAAACGCAGATTGAAGCCTGCCTGGCTGAGCAGGGAGGAGAAGTGTCGGCGCGAGCGCGGGCCGCTCAACTAGCACAATCGTATCTCGATTTTTCTGCAAAAGAGCGGTTGGTATTCTTGCAAATTCTAGCTCGAAATTTTGGCGTCGAAAACGCGAAGTTCAATGAGGCGTTTAATTTGCTTAAACATGCTTCAGGGGAAGAGGAACTAGAAGCCAATCAACGCACATTGCGTCGCGCCCTCGAACCATCGCGTGTCGCTCTGCTGCGCAAATTCAGTACCTTGCAATCTGGTCCGCAATTTTTAGTAGAGTTGCGAAATGAACTGCTCGAGCTCAAAAAAGCCCATCCAGAGCTTCGTTTTTTGGAACGCGATCTGAAGAATTTACTGATTGCCTGGTTTGATATCGGCTTCCTGGATCTGCGCAGTATTAACTGGGACGCACCTGCCTCCCTCTTGGAAAAGCTAGGCGCTTACGAAGCGGTACACCGCGTGCGCAGTTGGCATGATTTGAAAAACCGTCTCGATGCAGACAGGCGGTGTTATGCTTTTTTTCACCCCAGCATGCCGAATGAGCCGCTTATCTTTGTTGAAGTGGCCCTCGTCAACGGACTGGCCAGCCAGATTCAAGTTCTTCTGGATGTGAAGGCTCCCGTGCTCGATCCTGGAGAAGCGGATACAGCGATATTCTATTCCATTTCCAACACGCAACCCGGTTTAGCAGGAATCAAATTTGGCAACTTTCTTATCAAACAAGTCGTAGATCGTTTGCGTCGCGAGCAGCCCAATTTAAAGCAATTTTCAACATTGTCACCCATTCCCGGATTCATGGGTTGGTTAAAGCAATCCTTGAAGGAAAATGAATTGGATTTTAAGGGAGCGGAACAGAAAAAGCTCAAAGCCGTAATCGGGAAGATTCCTACACTGGGAATTTTGAGTGAGCAACTGAGCTCAATCAAGTGGGCCAAGGACGAACCGTTAGCGGAAGCCTTGCAAACTGTACTGAAGCGATTCGCGGCTATCTATTTACTAAAGGCTAAAGGCCGAGACAGCGCGCATGCCCTTGACCCAGTCGCGCATTTTCATCTGAGCAACGGAGCGAGTATACAACAACTCAACTGGATGGCCGACACTTCCGGAAAAGGGCTGCGTGAATCGTGTGGTTTAATGATCAACTACCACTACCGTCTCGATCGCATAGAGCGACATCATGAGAAGTATTCCGGAAGCGGTAAAATCACCGTGTCGTCTACCGTGTCGGGATTGTTAAAGTAAAGGCTTCGTATTCGGAAAGAACTATCGACAAACTACATTTTAGAAATATAAAAATAAACACATGATTGAAAACGGCAAACACTACAAAGAAGATCAGTATTGGGTTAGCCCATACAATTTTCATCCTCAAGTTACCGGCGAGCTAAACTTGCCAGAAAAGGTCGAAATCCATGATGCGACGCTTCGAGATGGAGAGCAAACCCCTGGCCTTGTCTTTTCTGTTGAAGAAAAAGTTGCGATTGCGAAAAAGTTGGACGAGGTCGGTATCGATAGGATCGAGGCAGGAATGCCGGCGGTTTCACCACAAGACTTTGAAGCGATTAAGAAAATCTCGGCACTCGGTCTTAACGCCAAAATTTACACGTTCGCTCGCGCCATGAAAGCGGACATTGACAAAGCGGTCGAATGCGGAGCCGACGGTGTGATAATCGAAGTGCCGATTGGGTATCCTAAGCTCAAGTACCAATTCAATTGGACATGGGAAGACGTGCTTAAAAAGAGCGCAGATGTAATCAACTACGCCAAGAGCAAAGGACTCCACGCGGTCTTCTTTCCTTATGACACAACACGGGCACGCGAAGACGACCTGACCAATTTGCTCACCGGCATTATGAAAGAGTCAGAGCCTGATTCGATCGGTGTCGTTGACACGATGGGCTGCGCGACTCCCGAAGCGATCAAGTATTTGGTGCGAAAAGTCGCTGATCTGACTAGCCTTCCAGTCGAAATTCACACGCACAACGATTTTGGAACAGGTGTTGCCACCGAACTGGCGGCAGTCACGGTTGGAGCATCGTGTGTCCATAGTTGCGTTGGAGGGCTCGGCGAACGAACCGGCAATGCAGCGCTCGAAGAGTTGATTCTTTGCCTCGAGTTACTTTACGGCTTCGAATCAAAATACGAACTCGCAAAACTGCCTGAACTGGGAGCATTGCTAGCAGACATTACAGGCATTCCGTACGCTCTAAATAAGCCCATTCTTGGAGAAAGAAACTTTACACGCGAATCCGGCATCGGTGTAAACTTGGTCGTCGAGAAGCCGCTTGCAATGTTCGGCACACATCCGTCGCTGACCGGACGTACAGGCGACATCGTATTAGGCAAGAAAAGCGGGAAGGCATCCATCATTTACAAACTCAACGAACTCGGTATAAGCGGTGTTAGCGATGAACAGATGCCAGAGTTGCTAGCAGCGGTAAAGAGTGAGGGAATCGCTAAAAAGAGAATTCTCACAGACGACGAATTCAGAACGATATTAGCTAATGTCACCCAGGGAGGGCTGGCCTAGCTGCAAGACTTCGGTTTAAGTGGTAAATCGTGAAGAAATCGAAGTAGAGATCCAAGGTGCCGGCCTTTCGATTAGTCCGAATGTCGGCGAACAAATTGACTAGTTAGAACCATGTCCGAACGCACAACACCCGGCGTAGCTATAGAAAAGCTTAGAAATCGCATCCAAAACCTGGATAAAAATGGTCTAGACCTGATATTCCGAGAGGCCCGCTCTTTTAAAAAATGGCAAGACCGGGTGGTTGAGGACTCTGTTCTTCAGGAATTGTTTGAAGTTATGAAGTGGGGACCCACTTCGCAAAACTCCAACCCGGCGCGTTATTTATTCCTGAAAAGCGAAGAAGCCAAGAATCGGACGATTCCTGCTTTGCACGAAGGAAATATCCCCAAGATCAAAGCGTCTCCCATAGTTGCGATCATTTCATATGATACTCAATTTTATGAATACTTACCCGAGCTCTTTCCGGTAAAGGACGTCAGTGGCTTGTACCGGGAAAATCCAGCCAAAGCCGAATCGACTGCCCTCCGCAACAGCTCGCTTCAGGGCGCTTACTTCATGCTCGCTGCCCGCGCTATTGGTCTGGACGTCAATGGCATTTCCGGATTTCACAACGAAGTCATCGACGAAGCGTTCTTTGCGGATGGACGTTATAAATCGAACTTTCTCTGCTGTATTGGATATGGGGATACCGAAGGATTACACCCGCGCGGCCCGCGCCTGGGCTTTGATAAGGTGTGCGAAATTCTTTAAGACTAACGCTTCGGAACGAGAAGCCCTCACCCTGCCGACATAACAGAAATGGAGGACCCACTGGGTCTTCGCAGATTATCCTTACTTAGGAAAGTCCTGCTAGGGTCGGTTTCTCCTAGCCCCCAGAGGTCCCCCTCGAGGGGGACCTGCAACCGGTAATACAATCCCATTTTTCTCCATATACGCATCCCATTCTTTCAGAAGGTCCGCTCTAATTTCGGGTTTAGATTCGGAAAGATCATTCGTTTCGCCAGGGTCGACGGAAAGGTCATAGAGACCCCATTGGTCAGCCAGTTCCGGCACTACCTGCCCTCTCTCTGAAGGCTTTGAAGTTAACCAAAGCAATTTGTAATCCCCTTTGCGAAGGGCTCGATGACCGAAGACCTCCCAGCCGTAGGTGAAGTCTTCAGTTCGGACCGAATTTTCGTCGCCAAACAATACGGGCAATAGGGATTGCCCTTGCACCTCATGCATAGGCGTACCGTTGCTCCCTGTTTTAAGATGGTCGGCTCCAGCGAGTTCCACAAACGTTGGGTAAAAATCGATTACGGACATAAACTCATCGTTCATCTGACCCTTCTTACTCATATCCTTGTGGTAGAAAAACGCGGGACCGAGCGATCCGCCTTCAGAGCTTAACGATTTGTGGTAACGTCCAACGCCTACGCCCGCTTGAGCCCACTTATCGCCATAATAAACATAGGAGTTTATGCGCCCCAAATTTTCCAGCCGATTATCCCAGCCGCTCGCTGGTCCTCCTCGGTCTACCCCTTCGGCACCATTGTCTGATATGAAGATGATCAGCGTATTATCGTATTCATCAATTGCTTTCAGGTGGTTCAAGAGTCGCCCCAAATTTTGGTCGATGCCATCTACCATCGCCGCATAGATTTCCATTTCTCTTGAAGCTACCGTTTTTTCTCCCGGGGAGAGATCATTCCACGCCGGGATAGTTTGAAGGCGTGGATACATTACGGCTTCTTGAGGAATCGCGCCGAGCGCTTTACCGCGGGCAATTCTTTCCGCTCTAAGAACCTCGTAGCCTTCGTCATAAACCCCTTTGTATTTGTCAATGTATTCATCGGGCGCTTGCAGAGGCCAATGGGGCGCGGTGTACCCTAAATAGGCAAACCAAGGCTTTCCACTTCCCACGTCAGCGTCGATATAATCAATCAGTTGGTCGGTATAAAAATCGGTAGAGAAAAAGTCCTCCGGCAGGTTCTCAACAAACGTTCCGTCCTCGTAATAGGTGCCCAATTGGTCAGGCCGAAAGCGACCCTTATCGTGAAAGTGACTGGCAAAGCCTTCCATGAGGGCATACGAGCGATCAAAGCCTCGGGCAGGCGGCAAGAGATCGGGCTCGTTGCCCAAATGCCACTTGCCCAGAAAGTACGTATTATAATCGCTTTGACGCAGCAGATCAGGAAACGCCACCACATCGCGGCTCAAGTGAGACTCGTATCCAGGTACTCCTATCTGATTCGGGGTTTGATGCATCGCTCCGCCGGCGTTTCGATTGTCTGTTCCAGCCAAAATCGACGCTCTTGTAGGACCGCAAACGGCTTGATTGTGAAAGTCAGTCAGTATCAGGCCAGCTTTGGCCAACTGATCCAAATGGGGCGTGTCGATCTCCCCGCCATATACTCCCAAATCGGTGTATCCTAAATCATCCGCCACTATGAGCAGAATGTTGGGCCGCGAACCTTTAGCGGCAACGGTATCCTTATTTCCATTCTTAGCGCTGCCTCCACAAGCAACTAGAATGAGCGCGAACGAGCAGATCAGTGCCCAATCAAGATGATGTTTTTGCATTATATTGGCTGAGGGCTATTTTTCACACAGGAAATACATGTGCAGTTTATATGTTGTAAAACGAATCCGAAGATTCACTTCTATCCGTCAATGGTCATAAAGTGTTAAAAAAGAAATTGAAACCAGAAATAATTCTTTGGACTCAATCAACATCTAATGATCTACTACCTTGGTCTCAGAAAATGCCCCATGATCAAGATGCGAGAGCCTCTGCGTCTCTCTCCCTCCAATCGAAGATTTCCTACCTCCACCAAAGGCCTATTTCACTGACTTCGTCAAGTGCATTTCGTCTTGTATTGTGAACTCAACAGCTTGACATACGATACAATAATGTAATGCATAATCTCGGAGCGATTAATAAGGACCACAATTCAAAACATGAAAACACTCTACGGTCCACGGCTGAGCTACAAATGAGAAGATTATAATGACTGGCTGACCTTATTCGTAACCATTCAACTAGGTTTGCTCGTTATCCGCTCAATGACGAAACTCCACCCATTACCCACGAAATTAAGACTATGACAATCAAACAAACATTTATGGCGGCCGCGATAGCATCCCTATGCAGTATAGGCCTTCTACCTTCAACTTCGTTGGCCCACCACGGTGTCACAGGGCAGTTCGACCTTGAGCAGGTATTGACGGTTACGGGTGTAGTGAACCGGGTTCGATTTGTTAACCCCCATGCTTACGTCTACTTCAAAGTCACCAACGAACAAGGCGAGGAAGAACAATGGCGCTGCGAATTGCGCTCGGGCAGCTTGCTCAAACGCAAAGGCTGGACGACAGACATGTTTGAGATTGGCACTACAATCAAAGTTTTTGGCTCACCCGACCGCCGAGACCCTAAGACTTGCTATACCGAAACGATTACTTTTGAAGATGGAACGGTTGTCGCACGTTACGATGCTTTGGACAACTCAGGAAGTATTGTCGCTGGAGAACGCGAGCTCAAACGTGAAGACGGAACGCCCAATCTAGCAGGAAACTGGTCCGAACCCGTAAGAGACGGTCCACCACCGCAAGGTCCTCGTCCAAGATCGGAGGGTCCACCTGAAGGACTCAATCTCGCTGCTGACGGTTCCGCCTCGAAAATTGCTATGCCCGGGCCAGCGGGCGGGGCAAGACCAGCTGGTCCGGGTGGCGGACGTCAAAGAGGTGGCGGAGGCAACAGACCACGTCCCGCCCAATATGCGCTTACGCAAATCGGCCAAGATGAAACAGGGAATTTTACACGCGATCAGAATCCTCGGTTCAAATGCGAGCCCACCAATATCATATTTGATTATGCCTTTGACCAGATGATGAACAAGATCGAACAAACTGGATCTGCCATCGTCCTTTCTTATGGGTTTATGGACTTAGTGCGGATCATCAATTTGGTCGGAGATTTTCCAGATGAGATTGAACCTAGTGTTGCTGGTTACTCTGTTGGGGAATGGGAAGACGACACCTTGGTCGTCCATACCAAAGGTTTTAAACCTGGTTTTCTTCAAGCTCCTGGTGGACGATCCGCAAGTGCCGTACGACACGGTGATCAGATGGAAATCACTGAACGTTTCACAATGAGTGAGGATGGCAATGAGTTGACCCGCGAATATACGGTAATAGACCCCGTTTACTTAGCTAAACCATACTCGGGCTCGAACTCGTCTTTATATACTACCGACAAGTTCATCGCCTACGAGTGTGAAGAGCTGATGGACGATACGCAGCAGTAAACTACGCGCTTTTAGTTACCCCATCTAGGGGTACTAAAACTAATTACTAAGTTATAATTAAAGTTCGTAATGGAAACACTGTGGTGGATTGAGGACTCTAAGCTCGGCATGCTCGTCTCGAGCTCCGAGTGGGGCTACCCAATAGTATTGTCTCTGCATGCCTTAGGTATGGCTGTGCTGGTTGGTGTCTCTCTGTTACTCGCGATGAGAGTTTTGGGTCTCGGTAAAGCGATTCCGGTAACCGTGCTGGGACCTTACTGGAGCGTGGCAATTGGAGGATTCGTAGTTAATCTGTTTTCCGGAGCGGCTTTGTTTACAGGTAGCGCTTCGACCCTGTTTTTTAACACGGCCTTCCACATCAAACTAATCGGAGTATTCATTGGTTTGGCTCTCACTTGGTGGCTGGTTAAAATTTGCGTGCGTGGAAATGGAGAGGTGTCCACGACTCACCGAGGTATTGCGGGGGGATCCATATTGGCTTGGGCGGTGGCGCTGGTCGCGGGTCGTCTGATTGGCTATTTCTCATAAGGACAAACAAATGGAAACGCTTATAGAATTCCTGAACAGCACCGCTCTCAACAAGTACATCATGTCAGAGGCCTGGCTGTGGCCTACGTTGGAAATATTTCATTTCTTCGGGCTGTGCCTCCTGCTGGGTTCCGTAATAATCTTTGATCTTCGAGCATTGGGCGTGGCGCGCGAGGTGCCTCTTATCCGCATCGAAACATTTATGGTTTCGGCGGCGGTTGGCTTCGCAATCAACTTGATCACTGGAATTGTATTCATCATCGGAGATCCTGATCGTTATTTGCCCAATATTGCCTTTCGCATCAAAATGATCCTGATCCTGGTCGCCGGGCTGAATGTTCTCTACTATACGTGGCGACTGCGCCCCCAAGTCCTGCGTGGGCTTGAGGGAAAAGACCTGTCTGGCGGGGCTCGTTATGTTGCGGCCCTTTCGCTCACTCTATGGACCTGCGTCATCGTACTGGGACGCATCATACCCTATGTCGAAAAATAAGCGTGGCCTCTTGTTAATGGACTGCCGGTGGTTACTACTGTCGATCCTAGGTCTGATACTTGCCGATCAGGCTTTCGCGCACGGAGTAGCAGAAAGAGACCAGGGTTTTCTCGCTAGGGCCGAAGGGGTATGGGCAAGTCCGTTTATGTATCTGGGAGCCAAACACATGGTCACCGGTTATGATCATTTACTCTATTTGGCTGGAGTCATTTTCTTTCTGGGAAAACTGTCTGACGTGGTCAAATTCGTCAGTCTCTTCGCACTCGGCCATTCCATCACGTTGCTAGTCGGAGTGTTAGCGCACATTCACATCAGTCCGTACGTTATCGATGCAATTATTGGGCTTTCAATTTGCTACAAGGCTCTCGAAAACCTGGGCTCAATTCGTTGTCTCGATCCAAAACTGGCCGTATTCGGTTTTGGCCTAGTCCACGGCTTTGGGTTGTCGACCAAATTGCAGGATCTTGCACTTTCCAGTGACGGGCTAGTGGCCAACATGATCTTCTTTAATATCGGGGTTGAAATGGGTCAAGTGGTCGGACTTGTATTTCTTTTCATTGCACTAACCTGGCTGCGTGAGCGTCCAGATTTCGAACGTATCTCGTGCAATGCTAATATTCTATTATTCGGTGCTGGCCTGATCCTATTTGGTCTGCAAACAACCGGTTATTTCATTTATTGATCTCAAGTTATGACTGAAAAAAAATCGTGGTCTATCGGGAAAAAACTGGGACTGGCTTCCCTGGGCGCTGCCATCTTGTTGGTAACTGTGGTTCTACCGGCCGAGTATGGCATCGATCCGACTGGATTCGGGCGCCTGACTAGCATTGGAAAACTATCTGAAACTGCGCCGGCTGCGGGTCATGATTTCGGCCAGAAAATGCAGTTTAATATCGCCGAATACGACGTCACAGCGGAAAAAATAGAACAATCGATTCAAGGCCTTATCCAACTGGAGGATACACCTTTCCGCACAGTGACGATCGACTTGAAAATCGAAGACTTCGGTGAAATCGAGCACAAATTTATTATGCCAACCGACACCACCCTGGTCTATTCGTGGGAAGTGCTGGAGGCCAAAGGTGAGGGCATCTACTACGAATTCCACGGCCATCCGTCCAGCGATGATGCCGTCAATTATCCAGAAGACTTTGAACAAGCCTACAGTAAAGGCGAAGGCACTACACAAAGCGGATCGTTCACCACTCCCTTTCCTGGTTATCACGGCTGGTACCTCATGAACCTCGAAGAGGGGCCCATCACCGTGCGATTAAAGGTAAGCGGCTACTGGCAGGAACATAAAGAAATGTACCGCGCCGTGGACGGCAAAGTGATTAAGGTGGTAGAGTTTTAGCCCCCCTATCCTTTGCATCACCCATTTCTCAATCAGTCGATTTTCGTTTTCCCCAACCCCGTTTTCATACAATGACAAGACCTAGACCAATCCTCCTAACCGTAATGTTCCTGCTTGGTTCGTCGTTGCTCAATGCAAATGACCGACCTCATATATTGTTCATCTCAATTGACGACCTGAATGACTGGATCGGGCCCTTAGGGCACGAGCAGGCCAAGACGCCCAACATGGACCGTCTCGCGGAACGCGGCATGGTATTTACCAATGCCCACAGTCCATCGATGGTTTGCAATCCATCCCGTACCGCCATTATGTTAGGCCTCCACCCTTCGAGCACCGGCATCTTTGGCAATGGACCGGATTGGAGAAGCATCGACGCTACTAAGGATAAGATAACCATTCCCCGCTTTTTCAAAGAGGCAGGCTACCAGACCGTTGGAGCAGGCAAACTATTCCATGCTGCCACGTTCGATCCTGCAGTATACGCAGGCTATAATGACCCTAATGGTTGGGATGCTTTCTGGCCATCCCTGGATCGACAATTACCCAATGAACTTACTCCTCATGATCGGCCGGCCAATGGCAGTCCTGATAGAAATTTTGACTGGTCGCCGGTCGTTGCGCTCGATTCAGCCATCGGCGACGGACAGGTAGTAAGTTGGTCCGTTGAAAAGATTCTTGCTGAAGGAGATGACCCTAGGTTTAACGCCGTCGGAATTTACCGACCACACGAACCCTGGTTCGTTCCTCAAAGCTATTTCGATTTGTATCCATTGGAGGATATTCAGCTTCCACCCGTCATCGAGGGAGATTTGGATGATATACCTGAGACGGCCAAGCAGCTGAGAGGCCCCCCTGGCAGAACCAGTCCCTATGCGCTCCATGATTGGGTACTTGAAGATAAATCACTCAAGCGATGGAAGGAAGGCGTTCAGGCATACCTCGCGAGTATAAGCTTTGCCGATACAATGCTTGGCTTGGTTTTGGATGCGCTGGATCAAAGCGGGCGGGCGGATAATACCATCATCGTCATGTGGTCCGATCATGGATTTCATCTGGGAGAAAAAAGTCGTTGGCGTAAAGCTAGCCTCTGGGGTGAATCTCACCGGGTTCCACTTATCATTGCAGCGCCGAAAGTCACAACCCCAGGAAGTGTATCCAATACCCCGGTTTCGACCTTCGATATTTATTCTACTCTGGCAGAGTTAGCCGGGATGGACAAGCCGGAGCATGTTCAAGGAACCAGTCTAGTACCCATCCTCAAAGACCCGAACCAATCTTCAAATCGCGCCGTAATATCTACATCAGCCTTCAAGACCCATGTCGTCTCCGGAGAACGGTTTCGCTATCTCAGTTACCCCGATGGTTCCGAAGAATTATACGATATTGAAAAGGATCCACACGAGTGGAACAACTTGGCTTCCGACCCCGCTTATGCTGAACATAAAACCAGACTCGGCGAGTGGTTGCCAAAAAAGAACGCGCCACAAATCGGTGGCAGGCCGGGTGGAGGCCCCGGACGGCAAGGACCTGGTGGAGCACGAAGACAGCAAGGACCGGGTGCAGGGCGACCTCAGGCAGGTCCTCGTGGAGAGGCCGCGCGATAAGCCCGGGAAATATGGTCCCAACATTCATGAGAAAGCAAAAAAGAGAGTGCTGGAACGGGGTAGCGAAATACTGGCAATCGTCTGGGATAAACCCATTTTCAAAGTCTGCAATATCGTCGACCCAGACGGTAATCCTATTCAAGTTCGAGAGCACACTTCGCAACTGAATGGTCAGAAAAACGCCGCATCTTTAAAAGATGCGACGTATCGGGTGATTACAGCTAACCGTTTATTTTGGTGGTATGACAATTACCTTGTCTTTCCCAATAACGAAGCGGGTCAAGTCTGCGCCCATGGTCACTGGGCCACTGTAAGTCGTCTTTAGGCGGGCCAAAATATCATCCAGTGTCGGTGGCTTGATTTGCCCGTTCGTAAGCGTCACATAGTGATGCAGCGCCGCCATTTTTGGCTGAGCCTGTTCAAAGATGCGACCTACATCTTCAGGTTCTGTGTGGTGGTTTAGGATTGTCTTCCAAGCAATTCTCGATGCCAACAGTTCAGGCTTGGCTGCGCCGACGGCATGAATGAACAAGTCAGTGTCTTTGGCCGCCTCTGCTAAGGGCGGATGGTATTTCGTATCCCCGGAAATCACAACGGACCTGCCATCGTAATCCACTCTATAGCCGAAAGCGGGCTTGATAAGTTCGCCATGGTTGACCTCAATCGCAGTGACCTTGACGCCGTCTTGATCATAGATGAGACCGGCTTGAATTTCGACCGTATTAGGGGTCACATTCTCTAAGCTGAAGCCCTGATCTTTGACTCGGATGTCAACGTCCCCTTGATAGGCGAGCCGAATATGATGCATCATGGACTTAGTACCTTCAGGTCCCCAGACGTTGAAGTTGCCTTTCCGGCCACCAAAAGGGGAGCTTAACCAGCCGGTCAACAAAAGGTCTGGAATGCCGACGACGTGATCTGAATGCAAATGCGTAACAAAAAGGCCATCAACGCGCCCCAAGGGAATTTTCATTTGCCACAATCGTTGGGTAACACCGCGGCCGGCATCTACTAACAGGTACTTGCCACCGGCTTTGATAAGCGTTCCGGCGCCAAAACGGTTCATGAACGGTGGCGGTGAGCCTACGCCTAACATGATGACTTCAAAATCGGCTTCTTCACTGGCCTGCACATCATGATAGGCAGCCAGGAGAGATGCGAACAGGATAGCACTCATTACGAGCCTTTTTATAGTATTTATTAGCATATGAATTAACTATGTTTTCATTTTTTTTAGTAAATGCAAATATTGAGTATACTAATCCAATATTAACGATATTGAAACCTGATAAATTCAAGAGGCCTTCATCAAATGAATCCTCGCCTCAGAGGCTCCCACCGTAAAAAAAACAATCCCAACGCTACCTCTTATCCTGGATGCATCCAACCATGGATGCAAGCACGACTAAAACTAAGGTTTGAGTATCCTATTTATTAGATAGCAAAGCAAATTCCCTCTTACTCAATTTATGTTACGAGATATTACAAATTGAAACCTGGGGAATTCCTATGGAATCGCACGATAGAAACCAAGAGACATGATCTGGCAAGCATATGCCCAATCGACGGTGCCATCGAGTTACACTCAATCCCCGTTCAACATACCTAATAAAAACCGACTACGATCCGGATACTGTTTCGTGGAGATGGATAATATTTCCATCCGCATCGCGTGGTGGGGGCGGTCGATTGCCGGAGCGACCTCCAGGTCTACCACCAGCGGCACCTCCGCCTGGACGCCCCCCAGGTCTACCACCCGGTGCCCCAATTCCGGGTCTGCCTCCTGGGCCACCGGCTGCCCGAGCTCCCCGTCCGCCAGGTCGCGCTCGATATGGAGCATTGCTTATCAAGTCGGCCCATTCAGCGTTGTTGGCCAATAACGTCTCAACGACGTCAGGATGTACGTCCGCAACATTAGTTGTTTCATTGGGATCTTCGTATATTTTGAAGAGCTCTACTACTTTCTGCGGGCCATTATCGGGCGCGTTCTTATTGATATTATCGTGAACCAATTTGAAATCGTTAGAATGAACCGAGAAGCCGGTTCCGTTTCCAATAACGATATCCGTTTTGCGAGGACGGGCGTTTCCCGATTGCAATGTGTCCCACACACTCTCTCCATCAAAGGGCGTTCTCAAATTCGTCTCGAGGCCAATCGCGTCCACCAATGTAGGAAACAGGTCGTAAACTACCATCGGCTGATCGCTGCGAACCCCGGCGGGTATTTTACCCGGCCAACGAATGACTGCAGGCATACGCGTACCACCTTCATATAAGCTACTCTTTTGACCTCTAAAACTACCGTTATCACCGACAGGCCCCGCACCGTTGTCTGAAAAGAACATCACGATAGTATTATCCCGAATACCTTCGTCATCAATCGCTTGGAGGATATTGCCAATAGCCACATCCAATACCTCAACCATTGCGCAATAAATACGGCGGCTCTCGTCCTCAATATGGGCATATTTGTCTACGTACTCTTGAGGGGCTTGGAAGGGAGTATGAGGCGCTGTGAACGCCACGTATGAAAAAAAAGGTTTCGATCGATCTCGATCGCGTATCAGGCGGCTGATTTCGTTGCCAAACAAATCCGTCATATAGCCGTTCTCGAAAACAGTTTTCCCGTCGCGAGCCCAGTCCTTTGAACCACCACGACCATTGTGCGTCCAGTAGTCTGGAAAAGCCTCTAGCGAACCGTAGGTGTGGTCAAAACCGCGGTTGATCGGAAAATCCCTCACGTGAGTGTGGCCTAAATGCCACTTACCGGCGGTCATGGTCATGTATCCCGCATCCTTAAATGCCTGATTCATAAGTTGATCGTCGTGGGTCAATGTCAAGTCGCCGGAATCTGCATCGAACGGCATAAAGACTTTGTGGCGCATGGAGATATGCCCAGTTAGAAGCGCTGTGCGAGTGGGCGAGCAAATCGGGTAGGTATAAAAGCGATTCAGCTCCATTCCATCATGAACGAGCCGGTCAATGTTCGGCGTGGCTATTTCACTGCCATGATAGCCCACGTCACCCCAACCATGGTCGTCAGAAATTAAGAGAACAACATTGGGCGAAGTATCGGCCGCCAAAGTAATGAAAACCGCTGAGGCGACGAACAACACCAAGAAGCTTTTTATAACGTTTTGGCAATAACTCTGGTTAACGAACAATATTTTCATAATAGACGAGGGTAGGTTTTCAGGCGAGCTATAGGTTCCAAAACCTACCGTTTTCCGATTGAATATCGAAAAGGTTAAGCTCCAGGAATCCGCTCACGCTTCATTTGGCGCAAGAAACGCCGTTCGATAAATTAAACGTTCCGATATCCTCAGAAGTTTCAACCAAATAGTTTGGCTTTGGCTTCCTGAGATGGAACACGTTGAGCAACACGCCCATTGCGCACTACCCAACACTTCTGCTTTACCCCCCCTTTTTTTTAAAAAAAAATAGTCCGGAGATTTTGCTCTTTATTGGCGGACGCAAACCTGCTAGATTTTGTCGAATATTCTGAATACAACCCAAACACATGAAACCATTCTTCCTTGTTCCAGCCTTGATCCTACTTCCGTTGGTGGCCTTGGCTAAACCCAATGTGGTCCTCATCCTTTCGGACGACATGGGCTATTCGGATCTGCCGAAGTTCGGCAAGTCGGAGATTCCTACTCCGAACATCGATCGTCTCGCAAATGAGGGCACCCTATTTACCAATGCTTATGTGACCGCCCCGGTTTGCGTCGTTTCGAGAATGGGTTTACTGACCGGTCAGTATCAGCAGCGGTTTGGAATGTATGACAACATCTACGGAGAAGACAAAGTTCGACTTTTCCTTAACCAGACGCTTTTGCCCGCAGTGTTTCAAAAAGCCGACTACAGAACCGCTTTTGTGGGCAAATGGCACCTCAATGGAAACAAGCGCGAACAGTATTCCAGAGGCAGCCCGCTTCAGCGTGGTTTTGACGAACACATTAGTTTTCTCGGCGGAGACTCACCGTTCTGGAAAGGCACGCCTGTCAATCGCGGCGGCGATCCGTATCCATCACCAGAATACCTGACTGATCTATGGGGTAGCGAAGCCTGTGACTTCATTGACCGGAACCAGTCTCACGCGTTTTTTCTCTACCTAGCATTTAATGCCGTTCATTCGCCCATGCATGCGCTCGATGACGACCAGGATCAGTTTCCGGGCGTGAATAACGAGAACCGTCGCATCTACGATGGCATGCTGCTGGCCATGGACCGAAGCATCGGACGCGTACTAGAACGACTGGATAAACACGGGTTAACCGACAACACGATCGTCGTCTTTCTCAATGATAATGGCGGTGGTGAAAGCACCGAACGATACGCCCCTCATTCACGAAACTTCGCCAACAACAAACCCCTTCAAGGCTACAAGTTCGATGTCTTCGAAGGGGGTGTCCGCGTTCCCATGATTATTCGTTGGCCGGGGCAAGTTCCCCCAGATAAAGTTTATGACAAGATAGTGTCCAGTATGGACGTATTCCCTACACTTATCGAAGCAGCGGGATTGCAGGTGCCAGAAGGCCAACCAACGGACGGTGTCGACTTGCTTCCCTTCATCCAGGGCGAAAACAAAACCAAACCGCACGAGTGGCTCTGCTGGCAAAACCGCAGCTGGCTACCTAAAACGGAGGGCGGTTTTGTGGTTCCCACTCGTAAGGTTCATAACAGTGCCATTCGCAAAGGAAATTGGAAACTGGTAAGGCTGAACGAAAAGCTTGAATCCGGTGACCGCCCCTCACCCTGGCATCTTTACAATCTAGCGAAAGACATCGGAGAACAAAATGATATTTCGGAAAAACACGGAGAAATCGTCAAAGAGTTGAGCTCTTTGTTCGATAATTGGCAAAGGTCGATGCACCCAAGCATCGAGTAACCACAAAGGCTTTTTGTAGATTCAATCGAACCAATATAACCAATGAATTCTCTTTTCAGGTTCCCTACTCATTTCGCAGGACTAGTTCTGATTTCTACTATGGCGTTTACCCAGGCCGAAAATGATCCATACGAAACGACGAACGTATACAATGAATATCCAGAGCTTGTGAATGAATTTAAAAATCAACTACGAGCTTACATTAACAATGGCAGAACCAGGCCTTTGGAGTAGGTTCTTAATAAATTCCCCAGAGCGAGCTCAGGGATCCTGCGCTTGGTCTACACCACGCCTGCGGGCAAGGAAATCCCGGTCAATAGCATTAACAAAAACTCCCTCCTAATCAAATCGAAACAATCTAAATTCCTATCGACAAAATGAAAGAACATACCCTCGGAACCGCAGCCCTATTCATCATATCATTACTCTCAGCTCTCCAAGTAAATGCTTCGACTCCGCAGAAAGTGCTATTCTGCTGGTCCCCACCCGACCATGCAATAGGAACCCACGCCTACGAGCAATTCGCCCACTCGATGACCGCTCTTTTCAGCCGCATCGACAACATTGAAGCCCAAGAGGTTCGAGGATTTCCAAGCGACGAACAATGGGCCGACTCCGACCTCGTCGTCTTTTTCCTGACCCAGAATCGATTGACCGATTCGCAATTCGCCCAAATCGACAAACACTTGGAACAAGGCAAGTCCATCTTAGCGCTCCACCAAGGGCTTGTCCAAAGAGGAAGCCACAACCAATGGGCGGAGCGCATCGGATTCGCTTTCAACTGGGAGGAAGGCGAAAAAAGATCTAAATGGGGAAAATTCAACAACCATCGAATCACACTCGATACTAGCTCCAAAATACTTAGCGACTTCCCAGCGAGCATAACATTCAGCGACGAACTGTACTGGAATCTAAAAAAAGCAAGCCGCGGTGAAATCACCATCCTCGGCGAGACGACTGCACCCGGAGTCGAGGAATCGCAAGCCGACCAAAAATGGCCCATTCTCTGGACCGTCCAGCACCCCTCCATCGGCAACGCTGACGGAGGCCGTGCATTCGGAGCAGTCCTCGGACATTTCAACGAAATGCGCAACAGCCCTGTCTACCAGGCCATCCTGCTACGGGGTATCGCTTGGTGCCTACGCGAACCCTTCGCCCCCTTTATTCCCTAAATACGCGACAACAATCCCGGGCTACTGTTTCCCGACGGTTATCTTGGCGCGTTCAAAAACGCGGGGAATTAGTTCGCCGTTTCCGACTTGAAGCTCGCCCCTGATAAACCGAAAGGACTCGTAAGGAAAGAAACAGGCGAGTATCTCCTGCTTACTACGTCTATATCGAAAAGTTGTAAATTATTTTTTACAATCTTAGCAGCCAAAACACAACGGAATGAATGTCATCCCTAAACTTATTTCTACACCCGGCCAGCTGATTCTAATTTCGCTATTATTAGCGGGTTTTTCAAACGCTGCTGATCGCGAAAAAAACATCGTCCCGCATCCCAATGACCCGATCCCGAAAACGGAGGTAAAGAAATTCACCCGCGCCCAAGCCGCCGCCGACTCACGCAAGCCGAACATCCTCCTGATTCTTGTGGATGATATGGGTTATGGCGACCCGCAATGCTTCAATCCAAAGTCGCGGCTCAAAACCCCTGG
>JABITN010000101.1 GCA_018700525.1 Opitutales bacterium | reverse complement strand
GCTAGGTTGGCTAGGCGGATTGATTTGAAGCCGCAACATTCCAGCCAACGTTCGGAAGGTCTATTCACTCTCTTCGGCGGGAAGCCAGCCTGAGTCTCCCAGTCTGGGAATCGTCCGCGTGTACCGTCTTTTTCGAATAACAAAAAGACGAAATGTCAGATTTTTTTAGGGGTCGATGCCGTTCGGTTCGTTCTGTGTTAATGTAGAGGAGTAGGTCGCTGTCGATTTCTCGGTTGTCAGCGCTGGCCTTTTCCCATACTTCAAATGAATCCTGAAATGCAAACCTCGAAAGAACACAGTCTGACTGGATGGCCGACCGGTTGAAAATACCCCGACTCAAACCGCAGGAGAACGAGTGGTTCTTGGAGGAACTTTACCCGCATGAGCCAATGCTGCGATCGTGGCTGTCCTCTCGGTTTTCCGTAATTTCAGACTTTGAGGATCATATCCAAGACGCCTATATCCGGACTGTTAAGCGACACAGGAAGAAGCGCTTGGCGGCGCCTAAGGCCTTTCTCTTCGCCACCGCTCGCAACCTTTGTATCGATTCGCTGAGGAGGGGTAAGATCGTTCGTTTCGAGCCTTTGACGGAATTAGATTCTCAGGGCATTTTGGACCAGACGACGGCGGTCCAGGACAGGATTGTCGCGAAAGAGGAATATGAGATCCTCGCGCGGGCGATTGAATCGTTGCCGAAGAAGTGCCGAAGGGTTTTTACGCTTCGCAAAATTTATGGCATGCCGCTGAGGCAGATTGCCAACGAGTTAGACATATCCGTTAAGACGGTTGAGGCTCAGATCTCAATTGGGATCAAACGGTGTCGAGAGTACTTTTTAAAGCTTCAAGATGAGGTGAATGGATAATGGGAATGGGTAACGAAAAATCATTTAGCCGAAAGCAGGTTGAACATGCATCGAAATGGGTGGCTCGGCATGAGCGTGGGCTAAGCGACTCTGAGCAGCGCGCGTTCGAGAAGTGGCTGGCGGAGAGTCCTGAGCATGAAGCGTGTTTCTTCGAGCACCAGGTGGCCTGGGCTAGCTTTGATGTGATGGATGAGTGGAAACCCGCTTATAGCGGTCCCCCGAATCCGGATCTCTTCGAGTCTAGAGCTAAGGGTAAATGGAAAAGCTTTCTTACCTACGGAGGGATGGCGGCAGTCGTCGCCTTGGGCGTATGGTTCTCCTCGCCCTTGTCTCAAGATGCCAGCGACCCAATAGTCGCTGTGGGTACGGTTTATAAGTCGAGTACCTACGAAAAGCACTTTTTGGAAGATGGGTCTTCTTTTTACCTTTTGCCTGATAGCGAGGTGATTGTGTCTTTCTCGGACGAGGAGCGCAACATTGAGTTCGTGAGGGGCGAATCGCACTTTACAGTGGCTCACGATCCGGACCGACCTTTCGTTGTGGAATCCGATATTGGCAAGGTCACTGCTCTTGGTACTGTTTTTTCCGTTAAACAGGACTCGGACTCTTGGGAGGTGTTCGTTACCGAAGGAAGGGTCAAAGTTGATGAGTCAGGCGTTGCGGGGTCTCAATTGCCGAATGTAGACCTGTTTACTACAGAGCTGGCAGCTGGGGAGAAGGTTGTTCAGGAATTGTCAGGTAGTGCGTTCTCGCCTCGGGTGGAGGTTTTTACTGCGACGGAGCTGGCGGAGAAGCTACTGTGGAAGGACCAGATGATCGACATGGTTTCCGCTCCTTTGGAAGAGATTCTGCAAGAATTCAAACGCTCCGGGAGTCGGGAGGTCGTGATTGTTGACGAAGAATTGAAGCGCAGGCGCATGACGGTATCCATTAAGGCAGGCAACCTTGAAGACTTCATTGACCTACTGGAATTATCTGAAGGCGTAAGCGCGGCTGATACTCAGAATGGACCGATTGAGTTATCTTTTTCTGCAAACTAGATAGCGATCTCTGGAGAAAATCACGTTTGTAAATATGATTGAATATATTTTTAAGGGATTCAATTAGTCTAAACGTTAAGGGTGCAACAAGTCGTTGTTCCCGTGAAAATCACTACAACCCATTACCTCTCACAAACTCCAAGCCACGACATGGTGGGGGAACGTATCCTGTGTAGGATTTCTCCTATGGTTGATTGTTGCCTGTTTTGGAGATCTGAAGGCCTCGGAGGACGTTCGAATGAGCTTCGATATTCCAAGAGGAAAGGCCATCGAGACCTTGCGGAATGCCGCGCTTCAGGGCGAAATTCAGATTCTGTTTTCGGATACAGTGGTGGATGGGGTTACGACCAGGGCCGTTTACGGAGAATATTCTTCGGTAGGGGCTCTGGAGCTTATGCTGGAAGGCACGGGCCTCCGTATCGCTCAAGCCAATACAAATGGCGCTTACGCCATATTGAATGGCGAGCGAAAGGAGGAGGCGAGCGATAGCGACGACGTAACCTCAACCTATGAAAAAACGACACCCATGAACGAAAAGAAATCTACAATTAGCGGCCTGTTTAAGGGGCTGCTTGGACTCGCGGTCGCGAGCTCTTCGGGCGTTTCCGCCCAGGATGAAAATGAAGAAGTCTATGAGCTGAGTCCCTTTTCGGTGGATGCCGCTGAGAATTCGGGCTATACTGCCACATCCACCTTGTCCGGAACGCGGATTCGAACGGATCTAAAAGATTTGGGCGCAGCTATTTCGGTAGTGACCTCCGAGCTGATGGAAGATCTCGGAGCTAATGACGCAGGGTCTTTGTTGTCCTACACTGCCAATATGGAAGTTGGCGGCAATCAAGGTAACTTTTCTGGCGCTGGTGTTTCTGCGACTAGTAGGATAGATTTATCGGAATCGCGTGCGAATCCGCAAAATAATCAAAGAGTACGCGGCCTTTTTCGCGCCGACCTCACTCGCGGCCTCTTTTTGACGGATATTCCGTTCGACAGCTACAACACGAGCCGGGTAACGATCAGTCGCGGTCCCAATTCGCTGTTGTTTGGGATTGGAAGTCCAGGAGGCGTCATCGACAATAGTTTAAAGGAGGCAATCTTTAACGAGAACTTTGGAGAGGCCAAATTTAGGTTCGATAACTACGGGAGTTTTCGTACCGAGCTTGATCTTAATCGGAGTCTAGTGGATGGCAGGATCGCGTTGAGGATAGCTGCATTGCGTGATGATGCTGAATATAAACAAAAACCCGCTTGGAACGAGGACCAACGCATATTTGCGAATTTGAATGCGATTTTATTTGAGAATCGAGACAGCGAGTTCCTGGATGCCACGCGGCTGAAGATCAATGGCGAATTCGGAACTTCCAAGGGATCTCCCGTGGAAGTGATCCCGCCTTCCGTAGCCTATACGGGTTGGTTTGAACCCACGCCTGCCAGCCTTCAGCAGTTTACCGGCGAAACGGTTCCTTCGAAAATCGTGTCGCCGAACGAGGGAGGATCCTGGGTGTTTCAGGAGACCTACAATCCATTCATCAGGAATTCCGAGGGCCAGTTGAATACGAATGTGCACCCGGCCATATTCCAGGGTCCTGGGATTACGTTCACCAATGCCAATTCAGCAATTCCGGATGTGGGCACGGGCGACGGTTTGCAAGTTAACTATGGCGCTATCCCCTGGAGCAGTTCAGATACGCTTGACAGTAGTGGTTTGGCGGGGACGGCGGGCATTATGGCCGCCTATGGCGCCGGTGCTCCGGGGGACACTGCTCTAAAAAGAGTGACGGAATATCATGCCAATAGTCCTTTTGGTGAACCGTTTGCGGTTGGGTTTACGGTTCCTAGCTTGCAGAATCGGAACGTATTCGATTATCGCAACCAGGTTTATTCCGGTGGTATAGATCGGATCGATCGAGAGTTCGACGCAAAGAGCATCGCTCTCGAGCAAACATTTTTGAATAACAAATTTGGCTTCGATATTGCCTATAATGAGCAACATTACGAATCCACGGAGGATTTCTATTTTTCTGGAGGACGGGGAGGTAGTACAGGAGGGCCTTACGATATCTATGTAACCATATCCGAATACCTGACCGATGGTCAGCCCAATCCCAATTTTGGGAGGGCCTATACCCGCGTGAGCGCGCCTGAAGTCTTTTTCGAGGAGAGCGATCGCGAGACCTATCGCGTTACTGCATTCGGGGAAATCGACTTTTCAGAAAAGGATGGCTGGTCGAAGTACTTCGGTAAACACCGGATTACCGGTCTTTTCAGTGATTATGAACTGAATACACACGGAACGGCTTCGCTTGATGCTGTTAATAGCACCGAATTCGATCCTCGTTCAGCAGGTAGAAACCGAAGGCTGAACCAATCAGGCAGGTGGGTGAACACGGTGGTATATACAAGCGATTCCTTAATAGGACTCTCATCAGTGGATGATGTAAGGCTTGAACAGATGAACATAAGTCGCCCGCAACCCGGGGATGCTTACGATGGAATTTACGTCGAGTTGCTGAACGTCGGCAAATATTCTGCCTCCAATCCCGCGCCTAGAGTAGTGGACAGGGGCGAATACTTCATCGAACGAATTCTCAATAATGAAACGATCGGGAAATCGGAGATCGAATCTCAGGCGGTGTCGTGGCAGAGCTATTTCCTGGACAATCATATCATCGGATTGGTCGGCTACCGCGAGGATGATACCAATAGTTTTGGCCGAGCGAACGAGTCTGAAGTAGGATTTGATGATACGGACGTTGACGGGCGCTGGAGTCCAGATTTTACGCGGCTCTCGGCGACGCCTGGGCTTAGCCAAACAGCAGACAGTTTCACTTGGAGCGTGGTAGGGCGCTATCCGGAGGATTTAATCGGAGAACTTCCTTGGGGCATGGACCTACAAGCCCACTATGCAGAATCGGAGAACTTCAACCCGATTGGTTTAAGGAGCAGCGCTTTTGGACAAGCGATCGGTCAGCCGACCGGCACCACTAAGGAATATGGATTTACCACTTCCTTTGCGGATAACCGTGTATCCATTAAATTTAACTGGTTCGAAACCAGCCTGAAGAACCTAAGCGCTGGGGGAGCTTTTGAAATCGCCAATGACAGTTTGGCCTCAGTTTCTCTGTATCGCCAAGCCGAGTTGGTGGGTAAGCCTTGGGCTGAAAACCTCATCTTGGTAAATGGGGATCCGGAAGATTTTCCTATACAGGACTACGCGACTTACTATCAGCTTGCGCAGAGCGACATTCCAGCTGATTTGCTAGCTATTTACAACCCACGCCAGGAAGACACGGATGGAGATGGCGTTTGGGATACTCTCGATTGGGACACGGTTCCTAGCCTGAGTACAACACGCGATCTTTTGGCAGAAGGTTTCGAAGTGGAGATGGTTGCTAGTATTACTCCTAGTTGGAGAGTGATGGCGAACTTAAGCCAGCAAGAGTCGATTAATGCTAATACTGCCGCCGCTATGCTCGAAGCTGCCGGGGAGTTTCTGCAAAACAGTCGATCGTCCCGCACGTTCGAAGTAGTTCAGCAACGACTCGTCGCGGACCGTACCGTTGGCGATACTTGGTTCAGAGATCGGTTCGTGCCATTGGTTGCGCAGACTAGCCTTGATGGAACGAAATCGCAGGAACAAAGGGAATGGCGTTTTGCGGGTATAACTAACTACGAGTTCCTTGAAGGTCGCTTTAAGGGGGTTGAGCTCGGAGGCGCTGTCCGCTGGGGAGATGAGGCAGCGACCGGGTATGTTACGACTTTCGATCCCAACGCGGAGGTTGCCGTCCCAATTGCGGATACGAGTCGCCCTCATTTGGATGACGGCCTTTTAAGTGGTGATTTATGGGCTGCATATAGCCGCAAAATTCGGAACGACACAATGGATTGGAGAATCCAGCTCAATATTCGCAACGCATTTGGCGACAATAGCGACATTCCCGTGAGGACAAATCCGGATGGACAGGTGGCCGTTGTTCGTATTCCGAATCCCCGTACGATATCGATAACCAATTCAATTAAGTTTTAGATTGGTCGGCCTAATCTGATTAAGGCTAGCCAAGCGGAATTGAAACCGCTTGGCTGGATCGTATTATGAAACAGGAAAGAGAAATGGGGCACGGTATCCTCAATGCAGTTGAGCGCCTCCTTTTCGCTTCTGTTTTGCTTCTGGCTTTTCCCGGCGTAACTCTCGCAGATGACTATCCCGAGAGACCTCTGACCTTTGTTGTGGCATTTGGAGTAGGGGGCAGCGCGGATCGTATGACACGAGCCCTATCGAAAACTGTATCCGAAGAGTTAGGGCAACCTGTCCAGGTGATTAATAAAAAGGGCGCGGGTACGCTTTTGGGAGCCAATTACGTGTTGGGAGAGGCGAATGATGGGTATACTGTATTGGCCAACACCTTTTCGCCCTATCTCCTGAACACGATTTTGGAAGGTAATGCTGAGTACACGATAGACGATTTCGCCTATATCAATTTCCAGTGGTTCGATGAGGATTTGATCGCCCTCTACAAGGGATCCCGCTTCCGCGACCTGCCGGACCTGCTGGAGGAGATTCGAGCCAAGCCGAAAACGGTAAGGGCCTCTGTGGTGCGTGGATCGGCGGGACACTTGATGGCCAAGCTGTTACTGGAGACGCTGGGTATTCCTCAGAGCAACCTCAATTTGGTGACCTACAATAGTGGTGGCCAGGCCCGGGCGGCAGTTGCCGGGGGAGTGGTCGATTTTATCGTAATTAGCGCCAAGGGTTCTGAACCAATTCGGGAATTCATTCGACCATTAGCAATCGTCAGCGATCAGGCGAATGAGTCTTGGAAGGCGCCGCCGATCAACGAAGCCTTGAAACCGCTGGGAATCCAAGTGCCCTTGCTGCCAGGCTCGGCGCGGGGTTTTGCTACCTCGTCTGCGTTCAAGCATCGGTATCCAGAGCGTTTTGAAACGCTCGTTTCCGCTTTTCAACGAGCTTTGGAAAATCCGGAACTCCAGCGAAAATTGGATGAGTCTCATATTGGAAGACGTTGGGTTGGTCCGGATCAATCGCTGCAAATAATGGAGGATAGTTTCTCCATTTTCAAGGACTACTCTCATTTGCTGAAGCCGTAGAATTTAAAAAGCGCAGATATGATCGCTAAAGTAAAACCACTTACAAAACACCAGATTGCGGATCTTGCGATCCTCGTCGCCCTGGCGAGTTTAGTGGTCTGGTATATTCTGGATGCGCTAAGCTCCTCGACCCAAGTTCTGAATCTGATTCTGATTCTTCCGTTTACCGTTCTAACCCTGCTTCTCTGTCTGATCCAGTTTATCTACCAACTCATTCGCCCGTCGGTTGAGGCTCTCTCTGTTGAAGCCGTCAAAAGCGTGCTGCCGGTTATCGCACTGTTTGCGGTCTACACGCTGACGCTTCCGTGGTTGGGGTTTGACGTGGGTACATGTCTCTTTGTAGGGGCGTTCTTGTGGTTTCATGGGGAGCGTCGCTGGCCATGGATAGTGGGCTATTCTCTTTCGTTCGCTTCAATTGTTTCCTTGTTCTTTGCAGCCATGTTGCCGTACCCGATGCCGATGTTGGTATTTCCGTCATGATAGATTGGCCGGCAGTTCAGGAGGGGCTCTCGCAGCTCTTTTCCAGCCCTTCTCATTGGCTCATCATCATTCCCGGGATTCTGATCGGGTTGTTGTTTGGAGCGGTGCCGGGGTTGCAGATATCCATGGCTATGGCTATTTTTCTGCCGGCAACTCTGTATATGAATTTCATGCAGGCCATGCTGTTTCTGACCTCCATTTTTACGGGGGGCAGCTTTGGCGGGAGTATTCCGGCGATTCTGATGAATATCCCCGGAACGTCCTCGTCAATCGCGACGTCGTTTGATGGATACCCGATGTCTCGAAAAGGACAGCACAACACTGCTTTGGGAATAGCCTTAGGGTCATCCTGCATCGGAGTCCTCATCGGATATGGGATCCTGTTTTTGTTGATTGGTCCGATTTCGAAGTTGGTGCTGAAAATGGGGCCGTCTGAGATGGCCGTAATTATACTTTGGGGAATCACTTTGATTGGAACCTTGAGTAGCGGTAGCTTGTTGAAAGGCGTTATTTCGGGGTTAATTGGATTGTTGCTCGGGACAATCGGCTATAGCGAAGCCGGCGTCACTCGAGGCACTTTGGGGAGCCCGTACCTGCTCGATGGGATTCCGGCTATTCCGGCTATGATCGGAATGTTCGCAGCATCGGAATTGT
>JABITN010000070.1 GCA_018700525.1 Opitutales bacterium | reverse complement strand
ACGTCAATTGTTCCGATTTGGTTCAGGGGGTGGTTGAAGGGTTGATTTTGCGGTATCAAGTTAGATCTTTCCGTGGTTTGGTTGGATCACAAGGCTTTATCGGTACCGTTGGTCGATTTCCTTGGCTTTGGCGGAGAAATGGATTGGTCGTAATTCCAAATAGGATGAAAGGAATGGTTGGGCGTTGTCCAAGTCCTGCGGACCCATGCTATGCATGTCCCATCTCCCGCCGCGCTGCGGCATCCGTCGAACCTTTCGGATGGTTTTGCAAGTAGTTGTCGATTAAGTACGGTAAAGCTGTTGCTGAGTTCGGGGTCTTTCGAAAGGTCGAGGGAGCAAGGATCGTCCCGGGCTTCAGGCGAGCCGGTGGCTCGTTCGTAGTCGCATGCGTGCCCGCGTTGGTCTCCGCGTACGCTTCGCAGCTTCCGGTTATCGGGACGGTCGAATCTTTGGAGTGGTGGTCGAGTTTCCCAAACTGAGTTTGGATTCTGGTTTTGTTTGGATTATATGTAAACTATTTTAGAATATCCGCAAGTAGCTAATAAATAGCTACTTGCGATATAAACTGGTGCTCAGGGGGATTGGATTGAGCCTGGAACGGTTCAAGTCCTTCGGACTAACGCTTCGCGTTATCCCTTCTTCGCTCCTTATGTCGCTTCGTCGAACTTCGTTCTCGTCCCCACTAGTCACAAAAAAAGACCGCATAATACGGCCTTCTTTGGTGCCCAGGGGGGCGGGTCGAACCCGCCCTGGCGGTTCATCTATCTGCACTTGGTTGCAGTTAATGTTATCTATCAGGGGCTTGCTGCATTTTGGAATTTCTACAAAATGCAGATAGGTGCACTGAAATGTAGGGAATCTAGCAAATAGTTAGCAAATCGCTGTAGTCAAGCGAGTGGTTCTTAGCTATCTTCTTAGGCACTCGATTAGAATCGATTCTTTGATTTTCCGCAAAGATTGAGATCTAATTATGCGACGTGTCGTAAGTGATAGTCTGACGATTGAAACGCTTGGAGCGTCCCCAATTAGAGTATCAGACGAAGAGCGAGGGGACGAGCGACTTCACGGCTACGGCTTGGCCAGTTTTCATGGATTGGTTGGCGGCGATGCCGGTTAGGATGGAGAGGGCTCCATCAATGTGACCTGCTGCGCGACCTAATGGGTCGTTCATTTGATCTGGAGCGAACAGGTCGCGTAGCATTATGGTATCCGCTCCGCCATGACCGCCTGCGTTGGCTTGGTCGATTCCCAGGGTTTGCGGCTTTTCCCAGTGTCTTTGGAGAGTGAGGGTGGTAGGCTCTTCGACAGCGTGATCTGCAGCGCCTTTCACGTTCTTGGAGAAATTGTGATCGTCGGACTTTCCGCTCACATAGGCGGATTCGACGACGTTTAATTCGAGGCGGCCCTTCGTTCCGTTAAAGGCGACGCGGTAACCTTCGCAGGGACTGTAGGCTGTCAGGTGATAGCTTAGCGTCGCTTGGCTTTTGTAGCGAACGGAGACGGCCAAATCGTCTTCAATGCTGATTCCTTCGCCGAATACGTTTTGGTCCCGCAGGTAGCCATCGTCTGCTTCGCAGTCCAAATAGAGTTTCTTGAGCTCGGGATCTTTCGAAAGGTCGAGAGCGAAGGGATCGTCCGCAGCTTCGGGCGTGCCGGTGGCTCGTTCGTAGTCGCGAGCTTCTCCGCGTTGGGTCGCGTTGACCTTACCGTAGAAATGAAGCCCGCCAAGCGCGAAAACGGTTTCGGGCGTGGAGGATAGCCACCAATTCATCAGGTCGAAGTGGTGGGTGGATTTGTGGACTAGAAGGCCGCCGCTGTTGGCTTTGTCGCGGTGCCAGCGTCGGAAATAGTCGGCCCCGTGTTTCGTATCCAAAAGCCATTCGAAGTGAACGGATAGGATCTCGCCGATTGCTCCGGATTGGAGGACCTCCTTCACTTTGGAATTTCGAGGAGCGTAGCGGTAGTTGAAGGTGACACGGAGCTGGCGCCCGGTGCGGTCGATGGCTTCGAGAATCTGGTGGCACTTTTCGGAATCGGTGGTCATCGGTTTTTCGGTGATGACATCGCAGCCCGCCTCCATGGCTCGACAGATGAATTCATGATGGGCGGAGTCCATGGTGGTGACGATCACCTCGTCGATGGACTGTTCTTGGATCATCTTTTCCAGATCATCGGGGCCATATGAAGGAAGCGGGTTCTCTGGGTTCGGCTGAAATGCCGCCATGCGCAGAGGGTTTTGGTCGCAGAGGGCCTGTAAGGTGCAGCTTTCTGCGTAGGTTGTGGTCAGGGCGTCGCGATACATTATAGCGCGGGCTCCGGTTCCTATGATTGCGTAGCGTTTCATGTTCGACTTGGGAGCGGTGCCTGGGTTGCTCTTCCTAGGCGCAAGCTATGTTGGAAAATAAATGTATGAAATTTAAAGGTTTCCACGCCGAGTCCTCGGCATAGCTACGAAGCGGATGCGGCGTGGTGATCTGTTTGTAAAATAGGATGTGATATCAAGATACCGGCTGAGGCTAGACCGCAAGAATCTGACAGTCAGAAATGATGAGTATTGCGGATCACTTGAGGCATTGTTCGAGTGAATCGACGTACCTTGAAGATGGTAGCGGCCGGGTCGTTTTCTTTAGCTAGCAAGAGAATGGACGCTCGGAGATCGACCGCTACCTTAGTAGCCCAAAATCGAGAATGAATAGAGGAATTATGAGTAATATCAAAAATATTGGAATGGTCACTGCACTGCTTTCAATTTCGGTCGCGGCTTATTCATTGGAACGGCCGGGAGTCGAGTTTAAGGTGTATCAATTTCCGGCAAGCGATATCCCGCAGATTGACGGCGATGCGAGCGATTGGACGCAGGTTCCGGATTCCTATGTTGTGGGGACGGATCAGTTGTGGGAGGATTCGGGAAAACATGATGGCATCAAGCCGGAGACGATAGACGTAAGTGTGAAGGTCGCTTGGGTGAAGGGACTGAATCGGCTCTATTTCCTGTATGAGGCATATGATGATTATTGGGATTTCGCGGGCCCTGGTTTGAAGAACGATACCTTCGAATTGGTGGTGGATGGGGATTTGTCCGGCGGGCCTTTTATCGATCGCTTTCGGGAAAATGCTGAGGTGGTGAGCGAATCGCAGGCTTGGCGGTCGGTGCATGGAGTTCATGCTCAGAACTATCATATCTTTACGCCTGCGAAAGATAAGGATTGGTGCATGCTTTGGGGCCCGGCTCAATGGCTGAAAGAATTGCCCTATTCAAATGCGAGCTACAATTATAGTTTCGAGCCAGGCGCGAAAGGAAAGCTGACTCTCGAGTTTTGGATCACGCCTTTCGATTACGCTGATCCGGATAGTCCCGATCGTTCGACGGAATCGGTCTTGACGGAGGATGAAGTCATTGGGCTATGTTGGGCGATTATCGATTACGATGATGTCGATAGCCCGAAGAATAGCGGTTTCTGGAATTTGTCGCGAAGCCACACCATGTATGGTCAGGCTTCGGAACTGGTCGCTTTCCGATTGATGCCCTTGGAGGCCGAACTGAGGCCTTCGCTACAGGCGGCTTGGACCTTTGAAGTGATCGATGAAGAGGAGCGAAAGGTCGCATTTGAGGATAAGTCAATGGGCGAGATCGTGACCTGGCGCTGGGACTTTGGAGATGGTTCTTTTTCGGATGAAGCGAATCCAATTCATCAATACGAAGAACTCGGCCAATATGTAGTAGTTCTGGCGGTCGATGATGGGAAAGAGATATCGACCTTTTCAAGAGTTTGGGACGTGAGTTTAAAGTAAGGGGATGGTGAATAGTGAATAGCGAACGGGGAATGAGGACTATGAATCTCGTGTTTTGTAAAATTGCGGTATGTATTAAACTTTCGAGATGATACACTAGCTACTGTTCTCGGTTTGACTTGGGCAGCTTGGCTCTAGCGCTTTCTCATGGGGCATGACGATAGACCGGCGTTCGGGGGTGAGGCGTTCTAGCAAAGCCTTAGAGGGGCGATAGGGGTGGCGAAAGTATCCCCAGGAGGGTCCGTAGCGATAGACCGCGATGCGTCGCTCACCTGGATTGATTCGCATCGCGGAGCCATGGCAGATCGCGTCGACGAATAGAAGGGCGTCGCCGGCCTTCAGGTGTACTTCGATCGCGCCCGTCGTACCTTCTGCGGAACCGCCCGCTTCAGTCATCTTGTGCTGGTCGAATTCAGGGTGACGGAAGTTCGACTTGTGGCTGCCGGGAATGACCATGGTGGCGCCATCGTTCGGACCGATATCGTTGAGGGCCATGAGAATATTGATTTGGCCGCAATTGAACTCTTGGTTGCGCACGTGGAATTGGGTGCGTTTTGTCCAGGGAACGGGACCCGAGTGGAGGCCGATCGCTTCGCCGGGACCACGAATGCTGGCGAAATTTTCATCGATAAACAGCGGCCCGTGTTGAGCGTCGAAGGTTTCTTGACCACCGACGAAGCACTTTACCTTCTCAATCCAGCTTGGGTTATCGATCAAGTATTCGAAGGATTCGCCTCCTTCGTAAATCTGCTGGAGGTTCAGTCCTTCCGTAGCGCTGGCGAAGAAATGTCCATGCACATGTCCCGCCCAGGCTTGGGGTTTAGTCGATCGGAGCTGGTCGAGGATCCTATTGCACCCCTCGAGGGTGTTTTTTGGAATCGCGTTTTCGAGGATCAAGTAGCCCCGAAGGTCGAAGAGATATTTGTCTAGATCGCTTGGCATGGGTGTGTGGTGTTTGCTAATTAATGGAACGATTTCTCCGCTTACCGTTCAGCCTTGAGTGGGCTCTTCAATTCGGTCGAGTCATCCAGGCCACCGGTGCGGTTCTTGAGGGTGGCGAAGGTCAGGCCGTCGATGGCTTTTCGGTTGCCGCCCGTCGCTATACTCACGGCGTAGCCGACGGCGAAGGTCACAAGGGAGCCATAGATGGGATAGAGCCAGAATATGATCGTTTGATCCTTGGCTATGAAATAGGTCGCGGCCATTCCGGCGACGATTCCTGTGAGAGTGCCAATCTCGTTGGCTTTGCGGGAAAAGAGTCCCAGCGCGAAAGTGCCTATCGTAGTGGCGGCTATGATACCGGCCACTCTTAAAAAGAGGTCCCAAATGGAGGGAGTTTCGAAGGAATTCAAGTAGAAGGCGGAGCCAATGCCGAAAAGCCCGATGAGTACCGTTGCGAGTCTTCCCACTTTAACGGCTTTGGCGTCGCTGGGATTTTTGGAAAAACGTTTATAGTAGTCGTCTACCACGAGATTGGATACGCTGCATATGCTGCTGGAAATCGTCGACATGGTCGCGGCGAGCAGGGCGGCGATCACGAACCCGGATACGCCTGGAGGCAATTGCTGGGTGGCGAAGAAGGGAAAAATGCCGTCGTTCTTCATTGCGGGATCGAGTTCGGCGGGCTGTTGCTTGTAGAAGAGGAAAAGCGCGGTGCCTAATCCGAAGAGTAGGAGGTTGATGGGGATGGCGACTCCTAACTGCGTGGCGATCGCTTTTTTAGCCTCTGGGAGGGACCGGGTGCATTGCACGCGTTGCACGTAATTTTGATCGCCTATATAGAGCAAGGTCAGAGCGACGATGCCGAGGAAAACCGTGAAGACGTTTTCGGTGTTGAGAGCCATTTCCCAGTCGAGCATATGCAATTTCGATTGATCTCCTAGCGTGGTCCACATTTCCGCCGCAGGCATGTTGATCTTGAGGAGCACGAGTATCAGGCATCCCAATACGGAGGCGATCATGACGAAGCCTTGAATGGTATCGGTCCAGATGACGGCGGCTAATCCGCCGAGATAAGTGTAGGCGATGGTGACGAGTCCCATTGCGGGGACGCTGAACATCATTGGAATACCGGCGATGGCCTCGAGGGCGAAGGAGGGAATGAGTAAGACGCTGCCCATGCGGCCAAGGATTTGGCCAATGGCGAATATTGCGCTGCCCAACACGCGTACTCTGAGACCGAAGCGGTGTTCCAGGTATTCGAAGGCGGTGCCGTAGTTCAGCTTTCTGACGATCGGGGCGAGGAAATACATGGAGAGCGGCAGGGCTATCACGAAATAGATGCTGATCGCGAAGAAGGTCCAGTTGCTCGCGTAGGACTTGGCGGGCATCGCCATCAGGCTCATCGCGCTGGCTCCCGTTGCGAAGAGACTCATGCCGGTGGCCCACCAGGGGATTTTGTGGCCTCCGCGGAAAAAGTCGTCCGAACTTTTGTTTTGTTTGCTGGAGTGGAAGCCGACGTAGATTAATACGAGGAAGTAGAGAGCTACGGCTATATGATCGATCCAGCCGTAGTTTGTATCCGGTTCGCCTAGGGTGACGCGGCTGGCGCTTTCCTTTGAGAGAACTACGAATCGCTCTCCATTCGAAACTAATTGCGAATCGCCGGGTAGATTTTGGAAGTCTTGTCCAAGCGCGATCCACGTGTCGCCAATCATGTGATACAGGTAGGCAGAGGTGTGCGAAGATCCGTTCGAGATGAGTGCGACCGCGTGCGAATCGCCGATTTTGATCGCACTGGATACTTTGCCTTTGGGCGCATTGGGGCTGGCGTCGCTCCAACCGTATAGCGGATGGAAGTATGGGCTTGATTTCGCGTGAGAACCGTCGCTTTCAATCCCGCCGATTAGGGAGGTCGTTTCGACGGATTTGACGAGAAAAGCGGAGTGTCGGGCGGGACCGTTCCAGGTTTCTTTTTCCACCCAGACTGCGTCGGGATTCGAGAGATCGAGGGAACGGAAATGCGTTGTAGCGCCTCGGTCGGTTTCATCGGTCGTCCCGCCAGCTATCAGTAAGCTGCCGCCATTGACGATTGCGGCGGGGTGTAGCAGCGCTTGAGGCAGATCGAGGAGGGCTTCCGTTTGGATGCTGTCGGATCCGGATAAGGATAGGCGGAGTATTTTAGCGGTTGCTTGGCCATCGATTCGGCCGCCGATGAGGATGAGTTCGTTTCCATTGACTGCGGAAGCGCCATCGCTCCATGCGTGGGGGAGTTGGCCGATCTCTTTCCATTCGAACCCGTCTAGGAAAAACGAATACACGTTGGCGCTGGGGGCTCCTTTGGCGTCGATTCCTCCAGCGATCACGATGGTGTCGCCTAGTTGAGCCTTGAAGGCTCTCTCTAGCAAGGTGGGAGGCGCTGGAAGTTCTGATACTTTTAAGGCCTGGCTGAGAGCCGCGTGGCCCGCTGGAGTGAAGAGGCTAAATGCGAGGACTGCGAGAAAGAGAAAGCGAGGGGTGCGAGACATGGCGAGAGCTTTAGATGAAATTTGCTAAATGGAGGTTCGGTAAAAAGTAGCACAGGCTTCCAGCCTGTTTCTTCACAGGCAAGATGCCAGTGCTACGGTTGGCATCGAAGAACGAACGCTCTTTCAGATCAGATTTGTTGTCGGGTTCAGTCAATGTGAAAGGCTTATGGAAATGGGGTGTGGATGTTATTTGAATATCCACGCCGAGTTCTCGGCGTAGCTACGTTGACGATGATCCTGAGCGAGTGGAAGTGCAAGGCGGCGTGGTTCGTTTTGCGCACACGGTACAGCACTTGCCGATCATGGTGCTTCGATCGCGTTTTGGTCAGCTTGGGGAGCTCTTAGGTCGCTCAAGTTTTCAAAGGCTTCTTTGAGGCGGTCTTCTAGTCCTGTCACTACTGGGACGGTCGAGTTCGTTCCTTCTAATGGGACTTCCTTTATCTGCGACGGGTCGAACGTTGTGATCTTTCCTATACGATGGATGGATTCGATGAGGCGTGTGTGACAGATCGCTATTTCCGGTCCGCAGACCCGTGTGTCCGGATTGCTCAGTCGTTCGAGAACCGTTTCGAACATCTTATCTCGGGCTTGGAAACTATCGAGTAGAGGCAGAATTTCATCTTCCTTGGTTGTGTGATGGATAGTGCATTGATAGTCTTGATTCCATTCGATGCTTCCTCGGGTGCCTTCAATCCGAATAATAGGTTCGAGAGTGCTCTGGCAAGCGTGACTTACTCCGAACCAAAATTCAGTCCCGGATTGAGAGGTCGCTTGAACGACTGCTGTATCGAAACTTTCAATATCTTGAGCCCTGTAAAGCTGGGCGTTGTTTAAAAAGGCGTCCCCTGTTTGCTCGAAAGTATCTCCCGCTAGAAACAATGACAGATTTACGAAATGGGCGAAGGCATTGTTGAGGGGCGAATCGAGGACGAAGGCATCGTCCGCTCTCAGGCGCCCGGTCCAATTGTTGCGTTGATAATAGCTGCGAGCTCGAGGCCAAAGGCCAAGCATGGATACCGTTTTGATGCGTCCGATTCGCTTCTTGAGAATCATTCGTTTGAGAGTGGCGACTTCATCGGTGTACATGTCCTGAAAGCCGACGGCGACCCAACGTCCGGTTTCGTTCATCGCGTCGATAACGGCTTGCCCATCCGAAGTCGATCCGGCAAGCGGCTTTTCCACCAGAACGTTGCAACCTATTTTTAAAGCATCGATGGTCATGCGGGCATGCCATTGGATTCCGGTAGGGATGAAGCAGAGATCGAGTTGGCCATTCTGGGCTTCGAGCATTTTCAAGTAAGATCCGTACTGCTGGGCTCCGGTCGCTTTCAATTGTTTGGCTCCCTCGGAGTTATTTTCCGCTTCAACTGTCACGAACGCTGCGATGATTAGTTGCTTGTTTTTGTGGGCCTGGAGGAGCCACTCGACGTGGATACTTGCGTATCCGGAGACGCCGATAAGGCCGATTTTGGGAAGCTCGCTAGTGCTTGCTATCATAAATAAATTTACAGTGAAAGGGATTCGAAAGTGTTGGACTGAACTCCAAGAGATTGGCGAACGTCGCTTTAGGACTGATTGGAAGAACGTTATCGACTGCTTGAGCAGACATGCGATTGATGATAAATCTGACAGTCTGAAATTTGTTGCCTTGTTCCGATGGAATGACTGCTATTGGCTGCAATTCCGCGAAGGGAGATTAATTCATTATGGGTTAACCCCGTCGCTCGCGGCGTTCTCGAATTTTTCAATTTTCAATTTTAAATACCCCGCTGCCGCTCCGGCAGGCGACGAAGTCGAGGGCTTGCCCCGGGAATGCAAACGCATGAATTCCGTAAGAGAGCTTGCCCGTTCCTTGGGACTGTCGCACACGACGGTTTCCGATGCGCTTCGAAATAACCCGAGGGTGAAGCAAGAAACCCGTGAACGTGTTCTCCAAGCCGCTGACAAAGCAGGCTACCGTTACAACCCCTTGGCGGGGGCGTTGATGTCCGAAATGAGGCGATCAGGAGCAGCCACCTTTCATGGAGTGCTCGCGGTGGTCGACCTTGAGAACGCCGAGAAGCGAATCGGCGCCGCTGTTCGTTTCCACAGCAAAGTGTACGAAGGCGCCAAAAATAAAGCCAATGAACTTGGGTTTAAAACCGAAGTATTCGTACTTGGGGACGAGAACCTTTCAATATCGCGATTGGACGATATCTTGGATTCGAGGGGAATCAGAGGTCTATTGGTGCTCCCTTCTGGGGAGTCTCCCGATATTTCATCACTTAATTGGGAACACTACGCTGGCATGTATACGGATTACATTATAGAGAAGCCAGCTTTGGATTCAGTCTGTCCGGATCACTACCGGGCGATGATGCTAGCGATGTCGAAGGTTCGCGAATGCGGGTATAAGCGACCTGGGTTGGTAATTGTTGGCGAGCAAGATCGGCGTCTGCTTCATCGATGGGAGGCTGCGTTTCGAATATTCAATCTGCATAACGAAGGGTTCGATTCGGTTGAGCCCTACCTCGCTAGCGATTTGAATGAGACCGATTTCAAGCGTTGGTTTGAGAAGAACCAGCCGGATCTTGTCCTCTGTCATCGATTCCGAGTGAAGGGATGGATGGAATCGATGGGATTGGAGGTTCCTGAAACCCATGGATTCTGCAGTCTCAATATTACCTTGAGCCCCGAGTCGGTGAGCGGGTTGGATTTGGGCCCCAGAAGAATCGGGCAGCGGGCGATGGAGCTGCTGATAGGCAAACTGCACCGCAATGACTACGGGATACCTAGCGACCAATTGACGGCGACAATCCCCGCTCAATGGGTCGATGGCCCGACCATGCGAAAGATGTAGCTGTTGATTCGATACGGGGACGATTAGGGGTGAGCTTCGAGGTTGAGCGTCTTTAACCGCAGAGTACGCGGAGGACGCAGAGGTTTTGATGTGAGAAGAGTGGATTTCTCCGCGTACTCTGCGTCCTCGAACTCGCTTCAGCGGGTGGGCGGTTGAATTGCTAGCGCCTTGACCGGTCAGCGACCCATCCTACAGATCGTGCAATGTAGGTCGCCGCGCCGAGGCGATAGTCATTCTGATAAACGCCGAAAACCGCCATTTTTCCGTTTTTATCACGGTTCTGAGCTTCAAATTCTGACTGTCCGAATTTGTTTGGGCTGCTTTCTGACTGTCCGAATCCAACTATCTCGCCCCGTTGTAGGGATATTCTTTTCTATGCGATTACGATGAAAGGCCTCTTCGGGTCTTTCGGGATGAAACCCATAAATACTCCACCAACTAGAACGCATATCAAACTAGCAGCTGGATTAATACCGATAACCTACCATTATGAATACTCCCCCTATGCCTAAGAAATTATTGAAACGATCTAGGATGCTCGCGTCCTTGCTCGTTCTAGGTGCTCCCATGTGGGCCCAGGATGACGCAGAAGAAGTCTACGAACTCTCTCCCTTCTCGGTCTCCTCTGAGGATACCGTTGGATATCTGGCTGGCAATACGCTCGCCGGAACGCGACTGAAGTCGCAACTGAAGGATATCGCAAGCGCGGTGCAAGTCGTCACCGAAGAGTTTTTGGAAGATACCGGTGCCACTGACTTTGGCGAGCTGCTTACTTATACTACAGGCACCGAAGCTTCTGGCGTGTCCGGTAATTCTAGTTTCGGCGAGTTTGGCGGCGGAACGAATCGAATGGAACGCTCCCGGAGGGAACCGCAGTTGAATACTCGCGTGCGTGGTCTGGCTAGAGCCGATCTGACTCGCGACTATTTTCTGAGCGATATCGCTTTCGATCCTTACAATACTTCGGAAGTAACGATCAACCGCGGACCGAACGCCTCGCTTTTCGGTCTTGGTAGTCCCGGTGGGATTGTCAACTCCGCCATAGATGAAGCGCAGACCCATCGGAATTTCGGAGAGCTTAATTTCAAGTGGGACGAGTTCGGAACGTTGCGGACCTCGCTTAATTACAACAAGGTTCTGCTAGAAGACAAATTAGCCCTTCGGGTGGCTTTTCTGGATTCCGATAAGAAGTATGAGCAGAATCAGGCATTCTATGACGAAGAACGTTACTTTGTCGCTGCGACCTGGCGCCCCTTCGAAAACACGATCATCCGAGCTAATTACGAAGAAGGCGATGCTTTTGGAAGTCGACCGAATCTGGCGCCGCCAACAGACCGTATTAGCGGTTGGTTTGCCAATGGAAAACCGAGCTACAACCCAGTAACCAAAGAATGGTTTCATAACGGGGCACTCGTCACGGATACTGAATATATAAATCAGCTCTCGAGAGCCACAACGCAGCTTGCCTCGCAGGTGGCTAATGGCAATCCAGTGTCGGTCTTCGATGACCCCAACAGCCCGATTGCAGGCAGCAAGGGCGGTTATGCCGCGATGCAGGCTGGTGTTCGCTCTGACATGGCAGGAAGAACTGAGGATTCATTTCCTGTATTGGGAACGACCTATATGAGAATGTGGAATTCTGTTAAAAGTCAGTATGGCTTGGATCCCAATTATATTGTCGGAGCTCGGCCTGAAATTCCTACTTCGCACTTGGGCTTTTATCAGAATCCATCGATCACGGATCGAAACGTAATCGATTATCGCTCGAATAGTCTTACGGGACCCACCTCTATTCATGAGCAAAGCTTCAATGCGGAGAAATTGTCGATCGAGAAAACGTGGTTGGACGATAAAGTCGGTATCGAACTTTCTTACTCCGATCAATACTGGCGGGCCAACCTTTCGGAGGCTACTTCCGCTTCGAGTGCCAACACCTTGAATGTCGATATCAATACGGTTCTGATGGATGGATCGACGAATCCTAATTATGGACGTCCCTTCATTGGCGGACGCGGCTACACTCAGAGCACCGTTCGGCACCGGGAAGCCTTTCAAGCGATCGGGTTTGCCAATTACGATTTCGAAGAGGAAATGGGCGATGGTTGGATGAAGCATCTTGGCAAGCACACCTTGACGGTCGTGGCTCAAGATCAAAAGTTTTCCAATACGGCTCCCAATCGCATGTATGCGAAAGCGGATAGCACATTTTCCGTTAATCTCGCCAGAGGAGGTCCTGGTCTCGACGCTGCCAATGCAGCTGGATTGAGTTCAAGAAGCCCCTCCACCACTCGTAACACGATGCTCCAGTATTTGGGTTCGTCCTTGGTCAATGCGAGTTCGCTGGATTCTTCCGATATCCAAGGAGTAACTGCGGTTCAGGTTCCGGTCAGCACGGACAATGCGCTGGTTTGGAATCCGTATAATAGTCAATTCGAAGAGGGCTCGGTCGCATGGAATACCTATCGGAACAATCCCTCGCAAGTTTGGGTCTGGGGTAATCCACGGTCTCAAGAAGGCATTGAGTCCAAATCGGCGATTCTCCAGAGTCACTTTCTAGGTGGCAACGTCGTCACGACTGCTTCTTGGCGTAGCGATTCGGTGACCCAGGCTACTGGCGCTCAGGTTGCGGATCCCGTGACCGGTTTGTATCCGCCTGATCTTCCAGAGGTCGGAGATCCTTTTATCGATGTTTCGGAAAGCCAGGCTAGTTACGGCGTGGTGGGTCATGCTCCCGACGAGTGGATGCCCGAAGGCCTTGGCTTGAGCGTTCACTACGTCGATTCCTCGAATTTCGCTGCAGGCGCCGCCGGTCGCAATATATTCAACGAGGCAGCGCCGTTTCAAACCGGTGTAACTGAAGAATATGGGTTCTCGGTCACTGCATTGGACCAAAAGCTTCACCTGAGGGTCAACAAATTCGATTCGAGTCAGGCTAACTCCAAGATTACGGGTACGATCCCGAATCCATTTGGCATTATTGGCAATGTTATGAATTACAATACGCCCGAGGCGTTGGCCGCTGCTGGGTGGAATCTGGATACGATTTTCAAGCCAGGGTTTCTCGAATCTGCGAATTTCAGGCAAGAGCCTGACGGAATGTGGATGGCTGATAATATAGCCGGAACCTCTACCAATATCTATCAGGATACGGTCACCGAAGGTACTGAGATTGAGCTTTCCTACGCTCCCACGAAGAATTGGCGCTGGCACTTCAATGCCGCCAGCGCTGAGGTCCAGGTGAGCAATGTGATGACGGACTTGGCTGCTGAGAATAAGAGAATAGTTGCGGAAGTCTTCAACGATTCCAAAATGGGCAATCTCTTCACCGTTTCTGATCCCTATCTAACGGATGGTTCGATCAATCCAGAGGCTATCCTCAGTTATAGAAGTTCTGGCCTCCTAAGCTCGACAGCGCAGAAAACCTCGCCTGAAGGGGGAACGCTTCAAGAGCTTCGGAAGTGGCGCTGGAACCTGCTGACGAACTATACCTTCGATGGTGATTCCGGTCCCGAATGGTTGTCTGGATTTGGAGTGGGTACAGGACTTCGTTGGCAAGACAAGGCGATCATTGGAACAGCCCTCAAGCAAGTGGAGGGAGTGACCGTACCGGATCATGATACGCAGTACTTTGGATCGGAGGAACTCAATGTTGATGCTTGGGTTACCTACGACACGAAGGTTTTCGATGGGCATGACTTAAGGCTTCAAGCTCGTATCCGAAATCTAACGTCGGATGACGACTTGATTCCCGTCCGAGCAAATCCAGATGGATCGGTCGCTCTCTATCGTATCGGCGCACCGACTTGGCTCGAGCTTTCAGCTCGCTTGAAATTCTAGTCGGTCATCGCTGTCTTGTACGATGAATTTGTAGTTCATGTAGTTTGTACTAGTGTAGGGCGCCCAGTTTCGGTTGGGCACCTTTTTTTGTTTGGAGCGCTGGTCGAAAGCTCCCGTTCCCATTGCAAAATCCACTCGAGTTCCTCGAGTAGCTACGTCGTTGTTGATCCTGAGCTTCGTCGAAGGGAAGCGCTGCGTGGGAATCCTGCATTTCGCTTGTAGGGCGGCTATTCGTGTAATTGCTTTTTGATTTCCTCTAGAGTCAGTCGTTTCTCTTTGAGAGCCATTATCTTTTCTATGCGTTCGATCATATCGACGTTATACATTTGGTAGCCTGAATGGGTTGTCTCAGCAACTTCAAGAAGTCCTTCCTTTGTCCAGTGGCGTATTGTAGAGTTAGGTACGCCGATACGTTTTGCTAGTTCGCCGATCTTCAGAAGCGCATCGCTCTCAGTCTGACTCGAATCCTCTTCTTGGAGAACGGCTTTCAAGTAGATGTCGAATGAACGTTCGACTGCTTTGCTAATGAGCTTTACGAATGGGTCTTTGGGCCCGCCGGTTTGGGCTTTTTCGAGAGTGGCTATGTAATTGAGTCTGTCCCGCTTTCGGATAAAGGCGGGTGGATAACCTTGCATTATCAAAATCAGATTCATCAGCAGTCGAGCCGTTCTTCCGTTGCCGTCGACGAAGGGATGGATGGTGACGAGGCGGTAATGAGCTTCTGCGGCAAGCTCGATTGGATGCAGTTTGGGCTTGGTTTTCAGCCAATTGTGAAATGCGTCCATCAGATCGGGGACTTTGCGTGGATTCTGGAAAACGACCGTTGATCCTGAAACGCGAACGGGCACGCTGCGGTAGTGTCCCGCGTGAGCATCATCGATTCCTTTTAATATGAGATTGTGGATACGAAGCGTATCTTGGAATGAGATTTGATTGGGCCTTCGTTTTATTTGGTCCTTAGCCCAATCAAGCGCTTCGGCGTGATTGGTTGCTTCAAGATGTTCCGCCAGAGTCTTGCCCCCGACGGTAATGCCTTTTTCCACGACCAAGGCCGTTTCACGGCGTGTGAGCGTATTGCCCTCGATCGCATTGCTCGTATAAGTGAGTTCAATGCGGAACCATTCTTCCAGGTTCTTTACTAGTTCGCCTGAGAGCGGGCGGAGAGCGTCTAACTCTGATTTTTTCTTATCAATGGCATTGAAAATCATCCATAAACCGTGAACCGTAACGTTACGGTTAGCAAGATTTTGTGGCGTAGATGATTAGGAGGGTGTGGCTTGGGCCCAACTGTGCCTTTCAGGCCTCGATGGGTGGACTGCGGCGACTACAACACAAAGCCCTAGTGTTGATGGACGTGCTTAGGGTTTTCCTGGGTTCTCAGTGCTGGAAGCTTGATGGGCTCTAGCGATTTTGAGTTCTCGTGGATGTGGTAGGCTTGGTTGAGCTCCACGTTTTCGAAAACCTGCTTCGTCTTGGATGTGGGCCACGAAATTGTGACTGATTCAATGGAATCGGCATTTCCTAGTCCTATCGCTTGTCGTGTTGGGTTGCCTCCGAAACTGCTTCCCGTACCTACGGTTTTGTAAATCGATCGGGAACCGTTCGGCATTTGTATCCGGACGTGGATACGGGCTCCGTAGGCTCCTCGATTCGAAGTGGCGCCGACTAGTTTGAGCTTGAGCCATTTGTTGTCATTTCCTGGGTTTTCGAAAAGGGCGTTCATGTAGCGATCTCCTGAATAGGCTCCGCCCATTACGGTATGTATATCTTGGTCGCCGTCGTTGTCGAAGTCGCCAAAGGAGACTGCGTGTCCTTTCTGCAAGTGACCGAAACCGCCGGTAGTCGTTACGTCCTGAAAGGTTCTGCCTCCATTGTTACGATACATTTTGTTGGGCATGATGACATCCATCGAAGGGTCGCCGGTTCCTACGTAGAAATCGAGAAATCCGTCGTTGTCGAGGTCGCCGAAATTGGAGCCCATAGGCAGCCAGCATTGCTCCAGACCTGATGAGGCGGATACGTCTTTGAAGGTGCCATCTCCTTGGTTGCGGTAAATTCGAGGCGTCTCAATTTCAGAGTCTCTTCCCAAGTAGGAATCTGTAACGGCGCCGATGCCGCTCAGTTGGTATCCCGCGACAAACAAATCCTCCCAGCCGTCATTGTCGTAATCCCAAAACCAGCAGGGGAAAGAACTGATTGGTTCGGTGACGCCTGCTTGGCGCGAAACATCTTCGAAGGCGAGTTCGCCATTTGGATCTAAACCCTTATTTCGAAATAGCTTGTTGGGTCCATCCAGTACGGAGACATACAGGTCGGGCCAGCCATCGTTGTCGAAATCGCCGCTGCTGATGCCTTTTACCCAGGCGTTTACGGTGATGCCCGCCCTGGAGGCATGCTCGGTAAAAGTTCCGTCCTTGTTGTTTAAATACAATTCGCAGGGGTGTGGATCTCGTTCGGTTTGTTCGTTGCCGATATAGACGTCCAGCCAGCCGTCGTTGTTGAAGTCTGCCCAGGCGGCGGTTTGGGTTGGCCGAAAACTGAGCAGGCCTGCGGATTCGGTGACATCGCTGAAGCTGCCGTCTCCATTGTTACGTAGGAGAGAATTCGGGTGGTGGCCTGCTCCGAATAACCAGGCTCCGCGCAGAACCAAGACATCCGAGTCGCCGTCGTTATCGTAGTCGGCGTATTGCATGTTGAGCCCCCCGGTGATGCCCAAGATTCCCGCGTCTTCGGTCTGATTCTCGAAGGTGCCGTCGCCATTGTTGATCAGGAGATGGACCTGATCTTCCAAGGACCAAGAGGAAACCATCAAATCTAAAAAACCATCGTTATTGAAATCCGTCATGGCGCCGCCACCGGCCAGTCCATTGATGGCAATTCCCGCTGCGGGAGCGATATCCGAAAAACGGGGCAGGGTGTAATCAGATTCGAGGGCTCGAGGAGAAATGCGAAATTGGGGAGGTACTGCCTCGGGGTAGTCGCCTAAGGTCATAGCGGCGAGGTTGATCAGCCATTGGGCTTCCAAGTCGTCCGGATCGAATTCGAGGTGTTTCCGCAGAACCTTGGTGGCCTCGGTCGATCCACGTGTCAGTTGGTGGATTCCGTTTCCTGATATTGGAAACAGGCAGGAATCTGAAGAATGATTCTGGACGCAATTTTCCTGCTCGCCAAAACGGATCCAAGCCAGAGCCAAGAGATTGTTGAAATCACGAAGAATCGCCCGAATGCTCTCTTTCGGTATATGGGCGATCTTAGTATGGATCTCTTCAATCACATTGATGGCGTTCTCGTTTTGATTGGCCCGCACGTATTCTTCGGCCAGTTTGTAGCGCTCCATGATCTGCTCGCCCATCGGTATGTCGTTCGATAGGGACTGCCGCATGTAAGTCGCCCGCTGATCGTTTAGGTAGCCGTTGTTGGCCGGATTCTGCGATCGTTCGATCGCGGCTAGGCGATCGACCATCGTTTGCGTTTCCTCATCGGAAGCGAAGGAAGTCAGGGGGCTAAAGACGCAAGCGCTTAGAAGTACGAAGATGAGTGATGAACGGAACATTGGAAATGGTCCTCAGAAAAATGGAATACCTTGAAATCTCAAACCTATTGGCTCGCAGAGACACCTATTTCCTGACGTAGGAGGGAACTAGCGAACGAAGAGAGAGCGATGTTTTAAAATAGAATTCTAACAACGCTCGTACCTCGCTTGTTGCCTCTGCGAGGCAAATAGGTATCCGCGACGCGGATAATAAGTTCGAATTCTTAATACTCGATCAGGTGGTATTGGTTCACTGCTGGGTTATCGATTCGTTTCTTGGAGCCATTGATCCAGGTCACTTCAATGTAGTCGACCTGATCGTTGTCTCCGATGCCGAAGTGCTTGCTGGCGGCGTGTTGCGATTCGTAGGAGTCGCCATTGACATTAGCAGCTGCCTGGATTTGGCCTCCGGTGGAGATCACTATTTTGGCGGCGGTCGATGAGGGGGCTCCGGCTTTGTCCTGAAGTCGGACGCCGATGAAATTGCCGGTCGAAGGCATTTGGTTCAAATACACTTCAAGGACATTGCCTTGGGTTTGGGGATTCCAATTGGGCGGGTTGGAATCGATGATCAGATCCAGTTTGCCATCCATGTTAACATCGTCGGCAATCACCATGCGACTATCGTTCTCGAGGGCCACGCCTGCAAGAAAGGAGAGGTTGCGCGTCGAGCCATCTGACATGTGCATGAAAAGGAAATTGTGCTCGAAGCCATTCCAGGAAACTCCGTTGTCTTCCTTGATGCCCAGTTTTTCGGAAAAGTATTTATCGAATAGGGGGCTTTTCAAAGATGATCCGCGGTAGATGTCGTCGGTCCAGTAACTGGTGCAGTAGTCCTTGGAGGTGGTGTTGCTGTCATGCCCGTTTGCCACGTAGAAATCTAAATTGCCGTCATTGTCGAAATCCACCGTGACGACGCCCCAAGACCAGCCGGTTCGCGCTACCTGGTCATTGACTTTGGGTTGCTTGAAGGTGCCGTCGCCTTGGGAATAGTAGAGTCGGTTCCCGTAGGTCATCGGTATCCGCATATTGGTTAGATCGTCGAAATCTTCGGGGGCGAGTCCCATTTGATGGAGTCGTCCTGCGGTGGTGGATGACATGCCAATGACGTACATATCCAGGAATCCATCGTGATTGAAATCGCCAAAGGAGTGACCCATTCCGAATGAGGAACGCTCTTCGATTGCTTCTGCAGTGACGTCTTCAAAATGGCCGTCCCCTTTGTTTCGAAACAGGTCGACGCCGGAAAAGTCGCTCACCATCAGGAGATCTAGGTCTAGGTCATTGTCGTAGTCGACGAAGGAACCCGAGAATACACGCCGGTGCAGTTTCTCCTTCAGTCCTCGAGTGGCCGCGGATTCGGTAAACCGCAAGCCATTGCCTTCGTTGATAAGCAGGAAAGAGGGATAGCCGTCATTGGCATCGTAGTAGGGCGTTGGCATGGCGCCTCCGTCGTAGGGGAGCTTGTAGTGGCCTATCCATAAATCGAGATCGCCATCCCCGTCGATATCCCCGCAGCTCATCGTCGTGTCGCCTTGGATGATGAGATTGGAGCCTGCGTCAATAAGCTTGGGCATTTCCAAGAACGTTCCCTTGTTGGTACCTTGGAAGAGAAACAAGCCGCTCGCAAGCGGGCTGTTCTCGTTCGGGTAGATGGATCCTTCGACGATCATATCTGTGTATCCATCGGCATCGAAATCTCCTAGGATAGCAGAGCGGGCTGCGTTGACGATAACGGAAGTAAACGGTTTTAGGCTGTATTCGGTCTCTGGATTGTTCCACGCAATTTGATTGGCGGCCGGGAGGATTATTTCCGATCGTCCGTCGCCATCGAGATCATGAACGAGGACGGGACCGCGTTTCTGGGAAGCGATATCGAAGGCTCCCAGGCGTTTAAAGAGGGGTTGGCCTTTTCGTTGGAGAATTTCCAGCTCTGTCACTTCAATGGTATCCGGAACGAAGATACCCTTATTATTCTTTTCCTTCAGCCAAAGCACTTTGATTCGTCCATCGGCGATGAGTCGGAGCTGAGACGTCTTGTGTTCGACGTGCAGCGAAAACGAAAAGATCGACTCGTTTTGTCCGCCAGGTTTTTCATCGAACTGCTTGTGATGCCATTCGCTTTGATAAAGGGAGTATCCCAGCGTTTGTAGTTGCCCAAGCCAGCTGTTCCATTGCTGCTGGGGGAGACTGCGCGTGGCGTGACCGATCGCTCGGGACTCGATGCCGTGATTAAGGGAAACTGCGTCGGAGAGTTCGCCTAATTTAATCGCGTTGAAAGAAAACGCCTGCAGTACGGAAATGGGAGTGTCGGTATTTCGAAGCTCATCCCACAATCGAATGAATGCTTCCTCGTGTTCCTGGGCCAGGGATTCCTGTCGCCAGGTTGACGATTCCTTTTCCTGACGATCCTTGATAATCGACAATAGGTCGGCCCCGGATGCGCTTGATAACAGGGTCAGGCAAGCCAGAACGCAGGCGGTGAAGTGGAATAGGGATTTCATTGGGTTTTGATGGTGTGTTTTATAGAAGCTTAACCACAGATTACACAGAGAGCACAGATAATTGGGTTTTGAGTTTTGACAGATGTTCTGTAAGAGTCTGTTTAATAATTCATCGTAGGAGCGGGTTTACCCAGCGATTCCTTTAATTAATTCTTCGTGAAACTATGATATCGCGGGGTAAACCCGCTCCTACTATTTTGTAATGGAGAGAAAGCGGACTTATTAAAAAGGCTTTAGGATTCATATCTGTGTTCTCTGTGAAATCTGTGGTTAAAAAATTCAGGCGATTTTATCAGGCGCCCATCCATAGTGTTTGAGCTCTGTCTTTTGTCCAGAGACCGTTGGCTATTCCGAGGCTGTGCTTTAGGTTGAACGTTTCGCCAATGCCTATCGTATTGGTATCGTGATAGGCGGTTGACCAGGCGAGGCAGGGAAATTGCGGGCGGCAAAACCAATGGTGGGTGTAGGGCGGGTTTTCGGTGAGGTCTTCGCAGAGCAACAGGCACCCATTAAGGGAGGTGTCGAAAATGCCTTGGTAGGCGAGACGGGAGCTCTGCCAACCATTGAGTTGATCAGGTGAATCCAAGATGGTTTCGCCGTCGTGGTAGTCGTCCCACTCAGGGATGTCCTTTCCGTCGAAAATATGGGTGCCTGTCCTGTCGAATCCCCGGCTCATCCGCAGGAAAAGGCCGGTGTATCCAGATCCTTCTAAGCCTTCGCCGGAATTGTAGGAGTTGTGGTAAATCGTTTCGCCGAGCGTATTGGTGATCTCGCTTTCCCAGACCAGTCGCCAGAGTCCGATCTCCGGATCGATGTCGCGAACGATGAGGGTGCGGGTTTCGGTGAAAACCTGTTGTCGCTGCGGTCCGATCCAGTCGAGGGTCTCGGTCCATGCGTATCCGTTTTCGAGCGCTTTCTCATCGACCCAATCGCGGTGGAGCTGCGTGCCGACATTGTCGATGTTCGCGTATTCGCCCGTTTCTTTGCTATAGGTGTGGCCTCCCCAGAAATTCATTCCGTTGACCGAACTCATGGTCAGGCTCAGTCCCTGGTGCCAAGGGTGGTCGGCCGGGCGTAGATTGGTGAGAACATCGCCGGAGAGGGCCCGTATCGGGTGGAAGTAAGGACGGGGGCAATACTGCTTATTCGTGTCCGGTCGGTAAACGTAGTCGAAGAGAATTAAATCTCCGTAGCGGACCCGTAGGGTTTTGTCCTCTATGTATTCAGATGTTAGATTCATTTTGGTTGATGAATTTTTTTTTGCCCGCAGATATACTCAGATAGGAGGTTTTGATAATCGATAATTGATAGAATGTTGATAGAGAATGGCCACAAAGAGGCACAAGAAATTCCATACATGCGAAGATCTTTGTGTCTTTTTGTGCCTCTTTGTGTCTATCAAAACCTCCATTTGGTTACGACTCCGTTCCTCAGTGTTCTCCGTGGTTGAGTGATTTCCGGCTACAAGATTCATATCTGTGTTCATCAGGGTAATCTGTGGGCAAAAATCTCATTATTCACTGCTCGTTTGGGCGAAGGTGCCGCCCACGTGTTCGTAGAAGGGATCACCTTCGACAATAGTTCCCGGTTTGACCGGTCGACCGGTAGCGGCGGATTTGTATAGGGCGGTGATGAACTCGATGGTGCGCCGCGCTTCAGGTCCGCTTACCAGTGGAGGGCGTCCAGCCTGGTAGTCGGCCACCATTGCCTTTAGCTGGGAGGGCTGTTTGGTGACGGTATCGTCGGTGATCGTCTTGAAAGTTTCGGCTTTTTCCGGATCCATCGTATCGAGCGTCTTGAAGCGCCACTTGTCCCTGTTTAGATCGTAAAGAGCGGCCTCGGTCCACGCGGTTCCCTGTTGAAAATCGTAGCGCAGGAAGGTGCGTTCATGCGGGCATAGAATGGAGTTCAGGATACTGCCGATGGCTCCATTGCTGAAAAGCACGCTGGCCGATGAAATATCCTCCACTTCGATATCGCGGTCCAAGGTGGAGCAGAGAGCTCGAACTTCCACCCAATCTCCCATCGCCCAAAGAAAGGCATCCATGGCGTGGATACCATGGATCATGGTCGGTCCGCCGAGCTCGCTGGCCCAGGTGCCGCGCCAGTCGACCTCGTAGTAATCAGGATCTCGATACCAGGTGGTGTGACAGGTGCCGACCAGAGGTTTTCCGGCGACTTCTTCGTCAATCATGCGTTTGATGTGCTGCGGGGCGCCCCCGAAGCGGAATTGGTAGACGGAGGAGCAGTGCATGCCCGTGCGCGTTTCAGCGGCACGGATCGCATCGAGTTCTCGCAGAGAGCCACAGAGTGGTTTCTCGCACAGGACCCAGGCACTAGCCTCCATGGCCTTGATGGAAAGCTCAGCGTGGCTTTGCGGGGGCGTGGTGACGCACACGATATGCGGCTTCTCCTTTTCGAGAAGTTCATCTACGTCGGTGTAGACCCTCGGGATGCCGAACTTCTTTGCGAAGTCGCCGGCCCGTTCTTCGTCCACATCCATCACGGCGACGAATTCCGCTTCGCCATCGGGAAAGATGATTGCGTCCGGCTCTGCGTTCAGGCGAACATGATGGCCGGCAATGACGCCAGTGCCTATGAGGGCGATTCTTAGTTTCATTCTTTTTGTATTCTCAAACAACCATGATTCCGTAGCTCCGACATGTAACTTCACAAAAATTCTGACAGTCTGATTTTTGGGGATTAGGCTCGGGAAGAGGTTTCATTGGAGTGCGGGCTGAACGAGACCCGTGAAGCTAAGGCTCTTTATTGCTGCCGATAGATGGAGCCCGGGAGTTCGAAGTTGATCTGATTGCAATGTTACCATTTACCGGGTGTAGGACTGTCGGGCTAGCAGATGCGGACCAATTACGGTGCTGGTGCATCCTTTTAGATTAAAGATATCGCGCTTGAAGTCCCGAAATAGCTGGCTATATCACACATATGTCCACCAAAGAATTAGCATTGCAGTCAATCACTGAGCTACCCGAAGACGCTTCCTGGGATGACATTCAGGAGCGGATCAATTTTATGGCAGGAATTCGAAAGGGATTAGAAGAGATCGATGATGGGAAAGGTATTTCTCATGAAGACCTCAAGAAAGAGTTCCAGTCATGGATTTCAGAATAGTCTGGTCGCCTAATTCCAGAGCGGATCTCAAGAGTATTGTATCCTTTATTGCTGAAGAAGATCCACTTACGGCTCAAAAGTTTGGATTCAAGATAATTGAGCGCGTTGAACAAGCTGCAAAATTTCCAGAATCGGGAAGAATCGTCCCTGAGTTTGGAAATCCTACGGTCAGAGAGCTTATCGTAAACTCCTACCGTATTGCTTATCGCGTTAATATGGATGCAAAGGAAATTGATATTGCACGTGTATGGCACGCGAAACGAGGCATACCGGAACTCTAAAAGGCCAATGGGGTCAAGCCGTCGATAAACCAGTTCTTTAGCTGTTTTGTCCACATTGGCGATGGAAGGCGCAAAAACTTAGAATGGGAAAGGTACTTGGGTGAGGATAGTCCTATTGGCGCTCAACCCTCGCTCGAATCCTTAAGGTGTTCGAGGAGTTCGGATTCGCCGATTTGGGATTGAAACCGGAAGATTTTATGGAAGAGGAAATCGTGATCGAGATTGGTCGTGAGCCACTCAAAATTCAAGTATTGGCGGGTCAGCGCCCCGTCCTATAAATGATCCTCTCGAACGAAACGAACCAATTTAAGAGACTCATCGGGCATCTGTGTTTATCTGCGTTGATCTGTGGGCAAAAAATCTCAATGCTCGCTCACGGCTTTGGGAATCAGTGCAGAGGCTTGGATGGCAGCGAGTCCCCATTGGGCGGCTCCGTTGGTGGACACCCAGGTGGCTTCGTCGATGGGGTTAAGGACCTCGGTTCCGTCGATATGTTCGGTTTCGAGTTTCGGTTTCCAGTCTTTCCATTGATGATCCAGGAAATCGGCTGCGGCTCGGGCGGCTAGTTTGTTGTCGCCCTTAAGGGCTGCTGCGTAGGCGATGATGCGCGAGTGGGAATTCGTGAAACTAGGCGCTTTATAGCTCTCGCCTAGAACCTGGCTCGAAATTTCTTTAGGAGCATTGCAGAGCTCGCAGTACTGGAGCCAGGCTTTCTCGAATTTCGGAACGTCGAGAAGTTGTATCAGTTCTGCGACTACCTCGGGCAATCCAAACATGATACTCAGATGGGAAGCCATCGGCGGTTCTCCTTCAATGGGGGACATGCGTTTCGTGATCGGGTCAAATATAAATCGGTTCGAGAAGAAGCCCCACTTGGCATTGCCGATGGATTGCATGCTGTTTTCGATCCAGTCACGATACTTGGGGCTGCCGGTGCGTTCCCAGGCTGTAAGCCAATTCGATACGGTGGCTCCGTAGTCGGTGCCTACTGAAATACGGCATTGCTCCGAGTTCGCGGGTTCATTGAAGTCCTTTTTATTCGGATCGAAGGCGACTTTGCGGCGGGCATTTAATGTAGCCAGTTGTCGATCCGCTTCGATGACTTCCTGGAGGACGTCGCCGGTACGTTCGTCCGTGGTCAGGAAATAATGAAAGCGGCGGTTCATGCAGGTGCTGATTCGCAGTTGCTTGGCGCTGCAACCCCAATGCTGGACATTGTGGCGTGTGCCGAAGCCGACGAAACGACCGAGGTGGTAAATATCCACGTCGCGATTGTGGCGATTCATGGCCTCGGCTAAGCGGAAGGCTTTCGGGTCGCCGCTTCTCAAGAATGTGTACCAGAGCCACATGTCGCTTGAAAGTTCGGAGTTGTCCCAAGCGTAGCCGCCGACGTCGTAGCGCCAGACATGGCGATCTGCGTCGTAGGTGTGCATGACATCGCCGTAGTCCCAAAACCCATACCAGTGTCGCTGCTCGACTTGGTCGTGATAAAACTGAATGGACCAATCGAGCCGGTCCTCGATTTTCGCGAGATTGGGTGTGGAGCGATTGGGAAGATTCCACATGTTGCTGAAGACCTGAGCTCGGTGAATATCGCCGGGCCGTGGGACCAATTGAGGCGGGCGGGCTACGGCGTCCGCGAGACTTGCGAGCGTTTCTCGGGACGGGGTGGACGCCTTGGCCCAAAGAAAAATGTCGGAAGAACGGGCGACGCCATGAGGGCTGCCAAAGCCAGGTTCGTAATCCTCGTACGTGATATACAAGGCGTCGACCTGTTTCTCGTAGGGGAGATCGGGAACGCTTGATTCGATGCCTTCGATGTTTACGTCGGGCAAAGGGCCTTCGATGTCCTGTCCCATGCCATCATGGTAGAAGCGGATATCCATGGGAGGGGCCTCGGGTGAATACATCCATATTGTGACGTGAGCCTCGTCGGTGGCTGCGTCGCGAATGTCTAGCTGAGTGGGGTGAAGCTTCCAAAAGTCCCGCATGCCAAAGGCGACGCCCCCGCTCGCTCCGCCGACGTAGCCGAGACCGTCGGTCCGGTGACCTTGATCCGCGTTGATCCAGCCATGGCCGGGCTTCGTGCGCTTTTTAAGGGAAAAGCCGTTGGCGTTGAGTTGGGACAGACTGAAGTCCCCCCAGGAGGGAACCCAGTGAATGCGTGCGCTGACGTTCTCAGGCCATGTTCTGATATCGGGAACCTTTTCCCCTGACAGCTGTGCGGTTCGAACCGCCTCGCCGGGATCGCGGCTTAAGCCCGTTAGGCCTTGGACGGATTCAGCCCACAGGCCTTGTTTCTGGCCTGCGAAGCGGATGTGACGATTGTAAGGTTCGTCGCGCATGGGAACGCTGAAACGTACACCGAGGCTGCTGATGAAGTCGGTGTGCTCGTCGCCGTCGAAGACGAAGGTATGCGTCATGCGGATACCGTCGCTTCCGGCGTGAAAGTACAAGCGAACGGAGAAGGGCAGCCATTTGCGCTGGCCTTCGGCTTTATGTGTCCCATCGACTTTGACGACCACTCGAACGGGTCCGGATTGCTCGACGTCGACCGTCTCGATTTGGCTGGTGAATGCCTCAACCGGCGTTCCCTGATCGGGGCTATCTTGACGGGTGCCGCATAGGTGTCCCTTGCTTAGGATGGTGGTGTCGCCACGTTTGACGGATTTTATGAGGGTGTCGCCTTGTCGCGGGATTTCGCAGCGAATGATGCTGGTATCGACGAAAATCGCTTCCGCCGCTTCTTCGACGCTGACCGGATTGCGGGGAATGGTGGGTTTGCCCGGGGCGATACGGAAATGTTCCGCGGCGGGGCTATCCGGGGAGATGGCGTGTCCCGTCCATTTCAAACTGCCATCGGGCCAAGTCGCGGTGGTCCAGGTTTGCATCGGCACCTTCTTACCCTGAGGCGT
>JABITN010000072.1 GCA_018700525.1 Opitutales bacterium | reverse complement strand
GAACCACAATCGTATTTTCGCTCAGTTTGAGACGGTCGAGTTCATCGAGTACCTTGCCGACCTGCGCATCGGCGTAACTGACCGCGGCACAGTATCCATGACGGAGCTTGCGGATATACTCCGGATCTTCAAGAGCGCCATCCGGCACGTCATATTGCCCTACCAGTTCAAAACTGGGATGGAGAGACCTGCCGGGATTGATACCGTCAGGGACATTTGGATACGGAATGCCAGGAAACGTTTCAGGGTCGTACAAGTCCCAGTATTTTTGGGGAGCATTGAACGGAAGGTGAGGTTTCATGAAACCCACCGCCAGAAAGAATGGCTGGTCTTTAAGTTTTCGAAGCGCGTTGACAGCGTGCTCAGCTACCCAGCCGTCCGGATAGCCCTTATCATCCACCGGGGCCGCCTCGAAAGGGTATCCCTTGTTTCTTGGTCTTGGAGCTTTAGTAGGTTGCTCAATCTGAGCATAGGCGTTTATGAAATTATGCCGGTCACCCCAGCGGCGTTTAAGCGGGATAACTTGCGACCAGCTACGCGGCAGGTCGGTGCCACTATCATGTCCCACATGGCTGACTTTTCCTACTACCACCGTTTTATAACCGTTCTGCTTGAACAAATGAGGAAACGATTCGGTCGTTCGGGCAGCGAGCTCGGCCTTGTGCGCGATAAAAGGGCGATTACCGTAATCCACCTCCCCAGCTGGCCGAAGACCAGTCAGGAGGGCATACCGGGATGCACCACAAGTCGCCACTTGAACATAATGCCGGTTAAACACCCGCGATTTAGACGCTAAACGATCGATGTTCGGCGTCTTCATCCACGACTCGCCATAGCAGCCAAGTTGAGGTTTCAAATCGTCAACCGCGATGAAGAGTAGGTTGGGCGATTGAGAACCACCAGAGCCGGAGCCACCAACGTTGGCCGCCAGATTCGCTAAAGGAATAGTGTTACCACCGGTGTTCCTCCACCAGGTGAACACTTCTTTTTTGAATCCCTCAATTAGTTTCTGGTGCTCTGGAAGCTCCGATAAATCGTGCCGTTCGAATCGATCCTTTTCCAGGTTGTAGAGATTCTGGTCGCCGCGATATCGGAGGGGTGCATCCGCCAGAATGTGATGAAGTTTCCAAGGTCGCTGAGCAACCTCGCCCTGCACATCGCGTGTGTAATAGACATACTTCCACTTGTCAGTTCGTAGATAAAGTGCATAGACATCGCGCTCCGGGAATTCACCCTCGTGAGTGCCTGCGGTTGGATAGATTGCTCCAAATAATTTTTCTCGTTTCAACGGAGTCTTTTTTTCAAGATGATCCCGCAGGTTCAATCCAGCAGCCGTATCAGGAACCTTCACACCTGCATAATTCAGGAGAGTTGGATAGATATCCAAAGAGCTCATTAGATCCTTACGTTTGACGCCGTCCGGTATATGCTCCGGCCAGGTAAAGAAAGCGGGCGTTGATACTCCTTTTTCGAAAACAGATCCTTTTGCCGGCAGCCCATTTGACCAACCATTGTCTATCAGGAAAACATAGAGGGTGTTTTCGTCCTCCCCTTTTGCCTTCAGCTTGGCTCTGAGTTTTCCGATTTCCTCATCTGTCCAGGCCTCCATAGCCAGGCTCAGGCGCTCTTTCCTGATAAACTCATCGCGGTCCCCGGAACCAATATATTCAGGTATCGGAATAGTCCGAGGGTCGAACAGTTTCAAGAATCTTTCCGGTGGATTGTGCGGCGTGTGTGGCATCAACGGAGCCCACCATATGAACATGGGTTTTTCCCCGGCATATTCATCGACGAAAGAGAATAAATCCTTCTGTTTATCGATACGCACAAAATCCCTAAAGTTTCTCAGCGTCTCTGGAGTCAGACCATGGGTGAATCCCATAGCTTCCGGATCGCTTTCCCAGTATTTCCCTGAGGCGTAGGTAACGTAACCCGCCTGCTTCAGCAAATTGGGTAGAGACTGGTGCGGATCGAGCATCTTCTCGCCTTCAACATCCAGGTTACCCTGGTTGTTCGATTTATGGTAATTAGCGTAGATGCCATTTTGATGCGGTAAACGTCCGGAAAGTAGACTGGCCAAGGAAGGTCGGCAGCGCGTGGCGGTCAGGTGGCAGGTCTCAAAGACTGTCCCGGCGTTCGCCAGCAGGTCAATGTTGGGCGTCCGAACCACCTTATTACCCATAAAGCCCAGGTGCTCGTTATCGTGGTCATCCGAGATGATGAGCACTATATTTGGTTTACGAGGTGATTGCTCATTAGCTATGACAGTCATCACAAGGCAACACGTTAAGATGCTACACACCCCTGTTCTGCTCAATAATGATGTATTCATTGTTTCATTCCCGTATTGAATAAACGTTCACATTAACGAATCGCTTTTTGCTCCATCAGCTATCCGACGAGGTCTACTAGTTCATCAGAGGAGATGGCTAAATCGAGTCCGGCAGGCATGAGAGAGGTTTTCATTTGATGACTGTAATTAATCTTGGATACATCCAGATCCTTTTGTAATCCTCCCACCATCCTTCGGCTCCGCGTGACTCGATGTGGTCAGGAGGCAAAGGCCCAGGCAGATTGCATAGAGTTTCATCGAATTCCCTCCTGCCCCTTGAGTTCACTGAGATAACGAATCAGGTCGCGCAGATCTGCACGTGACAATCCCGCTGTCAGCCCCGGCGGCATGAGGGTTCCCGCATCCTGGCGATCCGCCACCTGATTCACCGGCACCGTCTGCGTAACCCCGGTGGCGGCGTCGCGAATGATGATACGTTGATTGTTTTCGGTGTCCACATAACCGCTGATGACCGACTCGGCCTTGGTGGTGATGTTGGTTGCGATGTAACCTTCCTTGATTTGGCGCTTCGGCCAAAGAACGGCTTCGATCAACAATTCGATCGGCACACCGGAGCCGACCGCGGTCAGTTCCGGCCCAAGAACGCCACCGGCATCACCTACCTTGTGACAGGCGATACAACTGAGCGTGGCCGTGGCGTAGGTCTTCGCTCCCTTCACCGGATCGCCGTGCTGCTTCACCTCCGCGCTCAAGGCTTTCACATAGGCTTCGCTAAATTCCGGAAGCCCGACTGCGTCTTTCTCCGCGGTGGGGCGAAGCACTTTGTCGAGCACGGGATCGAAGCGACCTGCTGAACCGAGAACACCACGAATGCGCACGGCCAGTTCCGATCTGACGGGCTCCGCACTCAAGGCGGTTGCCAGAGTAGCGGAGCCTTTCTTGTGCCGAAGGAAGGGGGTGAGGAGCCCGCGCACCTCGTCCTCGGAGGCCGCTTCCCGAAGCAGTTGGTTCGCTGTCTCCGCTGCCCTGGAAAGATCCAGATCCCCGAGCACCCGCAGTGCGGCTAGCCGAAGCTCCGTCGACGGATCGTCGATGGCCGCCATGATGTCGTCAACGCCCAGCGTTCCCCGCAATCGCCCGTGGGCCTCGACAGCTGCGCAGCGCAGTGCGACGGGTGCCGCCGGATCAAAAACGATCTTCCGGATCCGATCCGCCAGCGCCCCAACCTTCCACACTCCCGCAAGCTGGATCGCGCGCTCCCGGATTTCCAGCTGGTCACTCCCAAGAATTCGTCTCAAGGGAGCCACTAGGTCGCCGGTCGGCACCAGTCCGCGAAGGGTGAAGTCGTCGACGAAGGCGTCGAGCACCGCCGGTTTGTCCTCAGCATGGTCGAGAACCCAGCGCTGATCCTGTGCGGTTCCCGTTTCCACCAGTAGAGCCATGAGTCTGTTGACCGAGGCCGTATCCAGCGCCGGCTTCTCGAGCAGTCTTCGCACCTGGGCGAGCACTTCCTTGCCGCCAAAGGCACGTAACACGAAGGACAGGTTTTCGGGTCGCGCAAAGTGGAGGGTGTTATTCTCCAGCGCGGGAAGCCAGTCCGACGCCAGGGCGTGGACGGTCTGCGTCAGGGCGAATTCGATGAACCGGTCCGTCTTTCGATTGGTCGCTTTGGCTGCGACGACGATGGATTCGGCATTGCGAAGATCGCTGCAAGCCACGACGGCCTCGAGGCGCACCCGGGTACTCTCGTCGTTGACGCTCCGGTCGAGCAGTTCGAGCGGCGCCTCAATCCGATCACTCCAGCGCCCCACCACGCGCGTCGCATAGGCTCGGGCGCGGTAGTCCTTTGCATTGAGCAAACGCTCAAGCAGAGGCCGATTGACGGCTTCGTGGGATTCAAAGACGCCGATCGCTTCATAAAGGCGATGTTCCAGATTCGGGTCGTTTTCGTCGAGCGCTTCGACCCACTCTGTGAGGTCCGGCAGGACTTCCTCAACGGGCATATCGGCCAATTGGCGCTTTGCCTGGTAGCGTTCATATCGCCAGTCCGACTCCAACTGCCGGCACAGTGCTGAAGCGGTCATTTCTGAAAAGTCGGGTGCGTTGGCCAACGGGCTTCCTTTGGCGGTGATGCGCCAGATACGACCGTGCGTCATGTCGCGATCTGGATGCCGGAATGACGCTTGGTAGTGACCGATGATCGGGTTGAACCAGTCGGCGATGTAAATCGCACCGTCGGGGCCGATGCGAATATCGACCGGGCGGAAAGCTCTGTGCGATGACGTCAACAGATTGGGTTGCAGTTTCAGGCGATGGCCCGCCCCGTCCGGCTCCCACTGAAATCGATTGATGTCGCGAGCGAAGTAGCCGGCTATCAACATCTCTCCCTGGATATCGTCGGGCAGGTGGGGTGACTCGGCGAATTCGATGATCATCGATTTGATGAGCGTCTTCCCGATTGACGTTTCGCCTCCGATACGTCCCGACGAAGTTTCCCGACTCACAAGACCCGGGAGGAGATCAAAAACATCAGAACCGTTGCTCTTGCTGAATGGTTCGCCCCAGTTGCCGAAGTTGATGCCCCAAGGATTTGAACCTCCGGTTCGAGGGAAGGGATGAAGCTGCAACCGCCGGGGACGCAATCTCCACGTGCCGTGCTCATCCAAGCGACTGATGCCCCATGGTGTCTCGACTCGGGAAAAGGTGTGCAGCCCCTGACTGAACAATAGTTCTCCGCCGGGACTCCAGGTCAACGAGTTGATATTTTGATGCGTGTCGCCCGTCCCGAAACCAGTCAAAACAACGCGGCGAGTGTCGGCTTCGCCGTCGCCATTGGTGTCCTTTACGTGCAAGAGGTCATTACCCTCGGCTATATAAGCGCCCCCATGTCCAATTGCAAAGCCGGTCGGCATGTTGAGACCGTCGGCGAAGATCGTGGTCTTGTCGGCGCGGCCGTCGCCATCGGTGTCTTCGAGAATGAGCAGCTGGTCATTGGGATAATCGACGGGAACCAATTGTGGATAGGCCAGGGTGCATAACACCCAGAGCCGGCCGGCCGAATCCCAGGACATGCAGACTGGGTTGGCGATTCCGTCGCTTTCGTCCGCGAATAGATTGACCTCGAAACCATCGTCGAGGGTGAAGGAACCCCTTTCGGCTTCGACGGAGTTGTCCGCCTCGGGATTGGAGACAGACATCTGCCGATGTGCCTCCCGATTATTTACCTGAGCAAGAACAGCCCCGCCTGGAATCAGGAGGGCGGCGGTAAACAGGGTTGTCAGATAAAATTTCATCACTTGGATTTTAGTCGTAGCTCAAAGATCTGAGTTTCCGTTTTTTCGATTAGCGGGATGATGGCGTCGATTTCGATTGGGAACCAACGCGGTTTCCCAGATCGGTGATCGTGGCTGCTGGGCTGGGTCTGGCGATTGCCGTAAACAAAGGCCCAGTTGGTCGGCCGCCAATGACGCCGCCAGAGAATATTCTTGTGCTGAATCTGCGCCTGCACCGCCTCCCAGCCAGGCGGCAGCACGGTTGCTGGTTCGCCCAGCAACTCCCTGGCGACCACCTGTGCCCATCGTGCATGCCCCTCCGGGGTGAGTTGGAATCCGTCGAGAGTCAACCCACTCGCATCCAATCTGCTCAGATCGACCGCGATCCAGCCGCGCCTCTTTGCCAAGTCCCGAATGGCCGCCCCGTAGGCTTCAATGGCCTTGTTGTGAATCATGAGATCCGGGAGGTGGGGATTTTCTTTCACATGGGCAAACGGGTGGGGCGTTACCAGCACGATTTTCCCGGTTCGGGGTTGAGCCTCTCTATTCAGCAAGGCCTCATAGGCGCTGACAAACTCCGGGAGCCGGTCAAGCCCCTCCATCGCCTCCATCTGACCGAAGTTTGCCACGACTACAGTCGCTCCAAGACGCTCCAACATTTCCAATTGAGTACCGAAGTTTCGGGGTCGCTGCTGGCGATACACTGTGTCCGCCTGCCAGGACAGATCGCGAAAAGACACGGCCTGATGACCCGCCGCATGGGTGAGGAACCCCTCCAGTTTCCCCGACTCTATTTGCTTCACCAGGTTGCCGCCGCCAAGGAATGCAACGACATCATCTCTTTCCAGGACGAATCCGTTTCCGAAGGGCGGTTCAGGCTCTCGGGTTGTTTGACTGGAATCGTCACCAATAGTCGGCTCGTCGGCGAAAACAGTCATCGCCAGGCAACACTTTAAAATGCCAATGCCACGCATCCCTACTCTGCTTATTAATGATGTATTCATTGTTTCATTCCCTGTATTGAATAAGCTTGTACATTAATGAATCACTTTTGGTCCATCAGCCATCCGACGAGGTCTACTAGTTCATCAGAGGAGATGGCTAAATCGATTCCGGCAGGCATGAGAGAGTCTTTTATTTGATCACGGTATTTAATTTTGGATACATTCAGATCCTTTTGTAACCTTCCCATCATTCTCAGGCTTAGCGTGGTTTCGCTTTTCCCAGATTTATATCCTGTATACTGGGTGCCGTCATCCAGTTCGATGGTGAAGCCTTTAAACCCCAAACTGATAGTCTGACTCGGTTGCAGGATAGCAGAAACCATATCGGCCCGGCTCAATGTGTCGCCGATAGCAGAAAGTTCAGGACCGAAATCAATGCCTTCCCCCTGGATCACGTAACAAGCGGTACACGCGGCTTTCTGAAATACCGATTTTGCCTTTTGCCGAGTTCGGTTTCGCGGCAAGTAATGATTCCAAAGACAACGCGCTCTCATGAAGGTTCCTAGTATGAATTCTGTCTGGCATCTCTGAATTCTCTGAACAAGGAATTCGATTCTTCTGCAGTCATTCCTGATTCAACCCAGCCACCGGGCTGAGGGGTTTGGGTTCGTTTGGTATCGGCCAGCCAGGATTGGAGTTGCTCAAGCATCTTGGCTGTCTGTTCCGGTTCTCGTGTAGCCAGGTCAGTTTTCTCACCGGGATCGCGATCCAGTCGATAGAGTTCGACCTTTTCGTTTTCGTAAGTGCCTTCCGGGGCATCGGGGTGCAAAACCACTAATTTCCAAGGGCCGTCCCGCATAGCTTCCGAACGCGCTCCGTTATTGGAAAGGTATCCCCAATAAAGGGGCCGTTGAGGCAGTGGTTTTTGATCAAAAATTGCTGAAGACAGGTCAACGCCATCCAGTGAACGGTCTTTCGGTTTCTCAATACCGGCTATAGACAAAATGGTAGGCATCACGTCGATGCTTATACCCAGGGCGTCAGTTTGCTCATCCGGCGCAATTTTTCCAGGCCACCAGGCGATTGCCGGCACTCGATGCCCGCCTTCGTAGACCGATCCCTTGTGGTCTCGATAGCGTGGGCTTCCGGTGGCGGTTCCTGGGGCATGGCCATTGTCCGAAAAGAACAGGATAAAGGTGTTTTTATGAAGGCCCAATTCTATTACTTTGTCGTGGATCTGGGCCACGCCTTTATCCATTTCAAGAATCATCTGCTTCATAGCTTCCTCATGGGACGTTATCCGTGTGGCCATGCCGGGTCCGCGCTGAATCGGATCATTCGGTCCCTGCACCGGTGAATGCGGAGATTCATGGGCAACGTAAAGGCAGAACGGCTTGTCTTTGTTTTGATCGATGAACTCCAACGCGTATTTGTTGATCAGATGCGTGGTGTAGCCCTCTTCTTCGGTTTCCTTTTTGCCGTGCCACCAGTCGTGCTCATAGTGGTCTCCCCAGTGGTTGATATAATCGATATTACCGCTGTGGTAGCCTCTGAAATAATCAAAGCCATGGTTTTCCGGATGATACTCGGGAGTTTCCTCCGGGTATCCTAAATGCCATTTGCCGACAATCCCTGTGGAGTAACCCTCAGTCTTGAACAACTCGGCGAAGGTGACTTCGCTTTTGTGAAGGCCTTTCAGGTGTTCGGGGTGGCCGGGGAGAGGATGGATAACGGCCTCCACCCCGACTCGTTGCTGATAACGCCCGGTCAACAATCCCGCCCGCGTAGGTGAGCAGACCGGTCCCGAGGAATGGAAATCTGAAAAGCGCAAACCCTCCCTCGCCAGTTGGTCCATGCCCGGAGTCTGGTAGTGGGGGTTACCATAGGGCGCGATGCTCGGGCCGGCAAAGCCCATATCATCTACCATGATAATGATGATATTGGGCCTGTCCTGAGCTTGCCAAATGGGTCGATCGGCTTTCGGGGAGCACCCCAGGGTTCCGAGTAATGCAAAGGTCAAAAGAACCATGACCATTGAAGTTAAATTACGCCGTTTTAAACGAATGAAAACAATTAGGTTTCGGGGCTCTGCCACAATAGTTTTGGGGTTGGAATGAACGAATGCCTCTTTAGAATAGAAAGCTATTCTAAAATCTTCAATTGGTCACACATTTCTAATGCTTATTAAATTACAAATCGACCAAACGGAGAGTCTAAGGTAGCTTGAAGGGTTGAGTCGAGCTTTGTTCTAATAGGCGGGTCACCGAACTGCACAAACAACTACGAAGCAATGAGTTGTAATTTGGTTTAGATGTATTGGAAGGCAGGGATATGCATTAAGTTGTACTGTTTATGGCAGGAAGTGGTAGGAAAATTTAGCAAGGGGGCGGTAGTACTGCTCCTTATTTGGCTGGTTTCTTCTTAGACACTACGGAGGACCCTTCAATTGACTTTGCTCGATAGAGTTACCTGTGAGAGGCAATTAACACTTTCCGGCTTCTTCGAGTTGGCAGTCGCCATCCTGCCAGGAAATTTTAAGCAACTTTCCAATGAAGAGATACTCGATCAATTTTTCTCGATAAGATTAGTGCTCTGAATGTTTGCTCATGTTTCCAGCTTCTACACTGGGGATCGCACGAGCACAAAAGAATTGGTGCGGAGATCAAAAGGAATTAATCCCATAGGGGGAGTGGAAGTAGGGGAACACCACATTCTCTCCCTAGCCTTAGCTAGTGTCTTCTCATCGTCTTCATAGGTCACTACAGTCCTAGTGTACCTTGTTTCCTTCTTCCTCTCCTCAATGCGGTGAGCTTGTCGCCAGCTCTTATCTTTAGCCGTTGAGACGTATTACAAATCGTGGAACGTAGCTTTCAGTTTACCACTCTCCATACGCTCCCTCACTTCCTCAATGATGTCCGCCTCAAGGCTGTGCAAATTGAGGAACAATTGCTTGTAAAGCCTATCCCAGCCTTCGCCTAGCAACGGCAAGAGCTACTACGCCCGCTCCAAGAAGGGAGGCTGTGGAGCCGGTGTCGGGGACGGACCGCCCAAAACTAGTTGCGTTTTATTTTTTGCATTTCTGGGCCAACCCTTTTGTTGAAGCTCCAGAAATCCTTTACGCTGCAATTGAGAAGGTCTGCGGCTTCTCTCGCAAACGGCCTGTTGAGTTCCTGACCCTCGATGGCAGCCTCGTCGTCTTTGCCTTCCTTTTTCAATGGGGCGATTACCTCCCTGTAAGCCATCATATTGTCCAATTTGAGCTGTTTCAGGGCATCCCGTGCCTCTTTGGTCATTCCGAATTGCTCTTGTGCCTGGTCAACGTAGTAGTCTGACCGTAAAAGATCGAGCTTGGTCGGCTCGCCAGCATAAGCTAGTGCAGAAAAAAACAGGATTATGGTAAGTGCTACAATTCTCATGTCTGGAATTCAAAACCTCCAACCGGATACGAGCAAGACATCTTTAAATCCTAGCTTACGTATAAGTCTGAACAATAACGGAGTCGCTGGAGTGAGCGATTAGTGGTCCCTTCCTCGATAGGGTTGGCCTCTTCAGTTCGCAGATTGACCCGATCTCCGCTTACAGCAGTGCACAGTGGAACCTTGGAGAAGATTTCCAATTTGAGGGAGAGGACGATTTATCTAGTTTCACTCTTTTCAACGATTTGGTGAAGCTTGAGGTGAAGCCAATACCCAGCTTCAGCAAGGCTCCTTCGGTGCATCCGCTCATCATCAAGGACTCTTCCGAATCAAATCGGAACAATTGGATTTCCTATCAACAACAAACGTAACAAGGTACCCCCAATCAATTCCCGAGGTGTGCCTTTATCATAGCACTCTGAACCCTTTCAAAACGAAAGGTAAAAACCGATTGCAAAATAGAAGCTAAAGCAAACCCTTTGAAACGCAAAACCAAGACAACCCGTCACTTCATGGCGGAAAAGTCGGTCGGAACGATTAACTCACTTATCACCCCTCCTTCTATCACCATTCCGCCACCAGCTCGTTCCCTTGAAGCGGCTGCAGCCAACTTCCAGTCTTCATCTTCCCGCTGATTCCCGAAGGCCTCTTCACGCCCTCCCTGACTTTCGTGGGCTACGATATATATTAACGTGCTCGTTCCGCCATCTTGGTCAGCCATCGGGTGGAAATAGGCTATATTCTCAATTCCATGCTTATCAAATAAGCCAATCGTATGATCTCTAAAACGTGCATCAAGATGACGTCGCATGCCATCTTTGCAGATGTAAGTTCGAAGCTCAAAAAGACGTTCTGGAGAAGCTTGGATTTTCTTGAGCGGCATGGAATATTCGGTAGTCTGTATAAAAACAGCCTCTATCTTTTCTATGAGCCTTCCATTTTTCGAAGATGCCTTAGCCGCCGCTTTCCACTCGGGGTCCTCTTGGAAGGATTTCCACATCGACTCCTGATCCAGCCTGCTCGGGAAAGCTATGATATAAATAAGCTTTTCGTCGGGATTATTCTTCGGAACCCAATATCCAACATTCTCAATGCCGTGCTTCGCAAACAAGCCAGTGGTATGATCTCGGAATCGAGCTATCAAGTCGTCCAGTTTACCCTCATTCGCGTAGTAGGTTCGCATTTCGTAAACCCGCGTGTCATGAGCCTTGGTAGTCGCCAAAGGGACGACGGTTGCGAAGAGGAGGAAATGTAAAAATGAGCGTAACTTATTCATGGATCCAACCAAATTTTCTAAAGCGGTCTTTGCGAGCAAAATCACTTCATTCATTCGGAACAGTTTTTCTTTCAAAACTATTTTTGTATGTGAGCCAAGGTTCCGTAAAAGGCTCCCGAAAAGGAAGAAATTTACGCAATAGATGACAAATACAAGCTGAGGCAAACCTGGGTAGTT
>JABITN010000149.1 GCA_018700525.1 Opitutales bacterium | reverse complement strand
AAATAAAGGAAGGTCAGGTATTGGTCGTGTTACCCGGTCAGATTTTCAGCGGAATCGAATCTTCGGACTTGGTTTCCATTCGGGTCGAGCAAGTGTTGCTGAATCTGCCTGGAAAGCCGAAGCGATTAACTCCGGGGGCTCTTAAGCGGTGTCTTTCGCTTGATCGCTCTCAGGCGGAATTATTGGTTGAAACGTTACTCGAAACGGATTTGCCGGTTGTCCGATTGAGTTCGGGGGTTGAGAGATTGTTTGCCGATATCGTTCGGTTAGTGGGGAATGCATCGCCTCTTGAAGACGTATTGGTTCAGTCGTGTATGTTTCAGCTTGTTACGCGTATTTGTCTGGCTCTGGGCGAGCAGGATCAGGCTGGCGAAGAGGGGCTCTCGGAAGCGGAAAGGCGAGTGGCGCAGTTTCTTCAGGATTTGGAAGAGCAGTGTGCTGAAGAATGGACGCTCGAATCGATGGCGGAAAGCGTAGGCTTGAAGCGTTCTCGCTATGGAACGTTGTGTCGTCAGTTAAAAGGAGAGAGTCCGAGCGCCTATCTCAACCGATTGAGGATTCGTCACGGGCGGCGATTGTTGCGGAGCACGGATTTGTCGGTTACGACGATCGCGTTTGATTGTGGATTCGCTTCGAGTCAGTATTTCGCCAAGATTTTTCGCCGTTTTCAAGGGCATGAGCCAACACATTATCGTCGCATGCTCCGCGGCTCGCAGAGTCTTTTTCTAAAGGGAGACGCCACTCGGAACGTTGCTTATGCGGAATGCGATGTTGGACGAGGAGATTGTCGGATCGAAGGAGAGATTACTCTGGATCGGTTGGGCGAAACCGCCGCGTCTCTAGAGTTTGGGCGAGACCGGTTTGGGTTCGATAGTCGAGCGGGTCGGTTCTTCCTAGAAGGAGAAACTTTTGGGGATGCTCAGTTCTTCGCTCGGAATACGGAATTCATTCGCGAGGGTGCCCCATTCCGATTCAAGTTGGCGCGGAAGGGCAAGCATTTGGAGCTTAGTATAGATGGACAGACAATCGTGCGTCGGGCTGATGATCCGCGTCGTGAGATTGGGCAGGTTGGATTGAGGCCGATGCGAAATGGGATTGAGGTGGTCTCGTTTGAGGTGAATGAGAGAGCGGTCGCGTTGAAGAGTTCGGAAGATCTCTAGATTGGTAATTATTTACCAATGGCAACTGATTATCGCCGTCCGTGCAAGTTGTGGTATGATGGTGGCAATGCGTATCCCCTCATTGCCGCTAACCCTATTGATTGCTTTGTCGTCTAGTCTTCTATTCGCCGCCGAAAAGCCAAAGATGAACGTCGTACTTTTTCTGATCGATGATCTTGGTTGGATGGATCTCAGTTGTCAGGGTAGCGACTACTATCAAACGCCGAATATCGATCGGTTGGCTGCTGAAGGCACCCGTTTTACCGATGCGTATGCGGCATGCGCACTTTGTTCGCCGACGCGAGCGAGCGTTATGACCGGGAAGTATCCCGCTCGGTTGATGTTAACGCAGTGGCTGCCATCGGGACGATGGAGTCCTGAGAAACATCAGAAAAAAGAAGGGCGTTTTCTGCGCGAATTGCCTCTTGAGGAATTTACATTGGCTGAGACGCTGCGCGAGGAAGGTTACGCTACGTTTCATGTCGGGAAGTGGCATCTTGGCGGTCCTCCGTTTTCATTGCCGGCTCAGCATGGTTTTGATGTAAACGTAGCTGGAAGCGAACATGGAGCGCCGGGCGGCTATTTTTATCCCTATACGGGAAAGTGGACCGTGCCGACGACTGGTACACCTGTAGTTAAAATCACCTTACCCGATGGGCAAGAGGGGGAATACTTGACGGATCGATTGACCGATGAAGCGATTGAGCTAATTCGAGAGAATCGAGAGGATTCGTTCTTTCTTTATTTCCCGCACTATGCAGTTCACTCGCCGCTTCAAGCGAAAGAGTCGATGATCGCTCGCTACGAAGCGGTTCCTAAAAAGGAGCGACAAGGTCAACCGGCGTATGCGGCGATGGTAGAGAGCGTTGATCAAAGCGTTGGACGGATTATGGAAACTCTAAGCGAGCTTGGACTGGAGGACAATACAATGGTTATCGTCACTTCGGACAACGGTGGACTGTGGAAGGCAACCGACCATACGCCGTTGCGTGCGAATAAGGGATCGCACTATGAAGGAGGTATTCGCGTCCCCATGATAATAAAGGCGCCCGGAATATCGAAACGAGGGAGTGTGAATTCCGAGCCAGTTATCACGAACGATTTGTATCCGACGATTCTGGACGTCGCTGGATTGCCGTTGCGTTCACATCAGCACGTTGATGGCGTTAGCCTGTCAAGTCTGCTCGGCGGAAAGCGGTCGCTGGATCGCGAGGCGCTTTTTTGGCATTATCCCCACTACAATCAGCATCCCTCCAGTGCACCGGCGTCGATTATTCGTCGCGGTTCATGGAAGTTGATTGAGTTTCTAGAATCGGGAAAAATCGAATTGTACGATCTGTCGAATGACATTGGGGAATCGACTGACCTTGCGGAAGCTCAGCCTGAACGGGCAAAGCGATTATTGGTGGAACTGCGGGATTGGCAGATTGAAGTCGGAGCAGAGCCAATGCGAGCGAATCCTTACTATGAAGGAAAGTAGGGGCGAGTGGGGTGACTGTGAGACCACGCGAGTCCCTCGCGTAGCTACGTCGCAGGGCGGCGTGGGGTCAGCGATGAAGCACTCCCTTCGATTTCTATCCATTATTCAATTCGCATTTTGCCTTTTTCAATTAGGCGCGGCGTCGCCACCAGACGTCCTCTTCATTGTAGTTGATGACATGAACGATTGGATTTCTCTTCTTGATCCGGATTCGCCGATTAAGACGCCTAACCTTGAGCGTCTTGCGGATCGAGGTATGTTGTTTACGAAAGCCTATTGCACATCTCCCGCTTGCAATCCCTCGCGAGCGGCAACCTTGACCGGTCTTAGGCCAACGACCTCGGGTGTTTATGGAAATAAAAGTGATTGGCGCGGGGCAATGCCAAATCGCAAAACGATTATGCAACGGTATCACATCTCTGGATACGAAGTTAAAGGGGCTGGGAAGATTTTTCATCATCACTTGAACGGCGCTTTTCACGATCCGATTTCCTTCGATTCCTTTCAGCCGATGGCGTCGCAGAACATGCCTCCTGAAAAGCTGAATAGGGCTCCCGAATACGGTTCGCGAAATACCGATTGGGGCGAGTGGCCTGCGGATGAAAAGGACACCATCGATTTTGGAACGGCTGACTATTGCATTGAATCGCTGAAGAATCCGCCGGAAGGGAAACCGTTGTTTCTCGCTTGCGGGATTTTCAAGCCGCACTCGCCGTTTTTTGCCCCTCCGAAATATCACGAAGCTTTTAGCGATATGGCCGATCCGGTTCGTCGTGCCGATGATTGGAATGATCTACCGAGTGGTGCCTCCGCTCTACTGAAAAGCAAGAAGTGGTTCTGGAAGGAAATGATGGCTCTTGAGGAACGAATTCCGGGATCGTATCACGATTTCATTCAGGCTTACGCGGCATGTGCGACTTTTGCCGATGCTCAGATAGGGCGTGTGCTTGATGCCCTTGATCAGAGTCCTCGTAAAGATAACACCATTGTGGTGCTCTGGTCTGATCATGGGTTTCATCTTGGTGAGAAAGATCATATCGAGAAATTTGCTTTGTGGGAGAAATCGAACCACATCCCGTTTATCGTCGTTGCTCCAGGAGTGGCTAGACCGGGTGTTGTTTGCGAAATGCCAATCGATCTTTCGGCCCTTTATCCGACGCTTTTGGAATTGGGCGGTTTGGAAGCTGATGAAGCGTGCGACGGAGTCAGCATCGTTCCGCTGCTCAAGAATCCAGAACGCGAATGGAACCGTCCTGCGCTCATGACTTATGGGCGTGGCAATCATGCATTACGCAGCGAACGGTGGCGCTATATTCGTTATGCCGATGGATCGGAGGAACTCTATGATCACCGGGACGATCCAAATGAGTGGACGAACTTGTCAGCTAAAAAGCGATTTAGTTCAATTATCGATTCTCACAAAAAGTGGTTGCCGCAGAATGAAGCAACGTTGGTTCCAGATCTAAAGCGATGAAACTTAATCTCATTTTTCAATCAACATTTT
>JABITN010000144.1 GCA_018700525.1 Opitutales bacterium | reverse complement strand
GATAATTACTGAGCTGAAGAAGCCTCAGGAAAAACCTTTTTTTCTGGCATACGGACTAACAAAGCCACATTTGACATGGAGCGTTCCTCAGAAATATTTCGACCTGCATCCACTCGACGGCATTAAACTGCCTCCAACGAAAAAAGGGGATCTGGACGACATTCCTGCCTTTGGAAAAAAATTGGCACGGGAAGTCTACGACCCTTCGGGAGAGAGAGATTTCGCAGTGAAGCCGGATGGAGATCATGCAAACGTGATCTCGAACAAGCAATGGGGCAAAGCGGTTCAAGCCTATCTCGCCACAATCAGCTTCGCCGACGCACAGATTGGACGGGTGCTCGATGCACTGGATCGCAGCGGGCATGCCGACAATACCATTGTCGTCTTGTGGGGAGATCACGGTTGGCATTTGGGCGAGAAGGACCATTGGCGTAAGCATGCCTTGTGGGATGTTTCCACACGGACGCCACTTATCTTTTCAGCGCCACGGGGCGTGGCGGAAGATAAACTCTGCCAGCGTCCGGTCAGTTTGATCGATATTTACCCTACGCTCATCGACCTTTGCGGTCTGCCAAAGCGGAGAGGTTTGGACGGTCAAAGTCTCAAGTCTCTTTTGGAGAATCCAGAAAGGAAATGGGATCGACCGGTAGTAATCACCTACGGATTAAACAATCATGCCGTACAAACCGAACGTTGGCGCTACATCCGGTATCGCGACGGAGGTCAGGAACTCTATGATCACGAACGCGATCCGAATGAATGGACGAACCTCGCCTCCATCCCCAAGTACTCGCCGCAAAAAACTAAACTTGCCAAATGGTTGCCATCAACAAATGGCGAACCCAAAAAGTAGAGAAGATAAACATGAAAAATCCAGTGCTAAACAATAAAGCATCACACAAAGAATGACACTATGAAATTACGCCTGCTAATCGCCCTTCTGTTCCTCCCCCTCGCCGTTCTCCATGCAGTCCCGAAAGGCATCACCGGCCCACTCGTCGGCGCCATCGAACCCGATCGGGTAACCTTGTGGATGTTCGCTCCGGCCGAGTCCCAATGCAACTATACCTATCATTCCGATAGCCCCGATTCGCCCAAAAGTGGCAACGGGCAAATCCAAGCCGTACCCAAACCGGCAGCCGAAGGCCCGGGACGCCCATTCAAATCAGTCATCGAAGGATTGTCGCCGAGCACGCGCTACCACTACACAATCACCGTAAATGGCAAATCCGACCCTGCTTGGGCGGGATCCTTCAAGACGGCCCCTGCAGAGGGAAAGCCTGCGTCTTTCAGGCTGGCGCTCACCTCCTGCATGAATATCAAACGACCTCAGGCCTCCTGGTATCTCCTGCTCGCCCAGCAGCCCGATATTCACCTTACTGTGGGCGACACGCACTACGCCGACACCACGGATCCGACGGTGCAATTGAAACACCACGTGGCCTACCGCCGCCAAAAGGAATTCGCTACCGTGCTACGCAACATCCCGACCTATGCGATCTGGGATGACCACGATTACGGCCCTAATAATTCCGATGGCACCGCGGAAGGCAAAGAACGTTCGCTGGCGGGCTGGAAGCAGGCTTGGGCTAATCCAGTGCTCGGAACTCCCGATATCCCTGGCGCCTTCTTTAAATTCTCTCATGGCGACGTTGATTTCTTCATGGTGGACAGCCGCTACCACCGTTCGCCCGACAAGGCTCCGGATAACGACGAGAAGCGTATGCTAGGCGACGCACAGTTTGCTTGGCTTCTGGACGGACTCAAGAATTCGAAAGCCCGCTTCAAAGTCATCGTCTCAGGCAGTACGCTCCACCATAGTGAGGTGGATGGTTGGCGTATCTACACCTATTCGCGCCACCGCCTCTTCGATGCCCTTAAGGAGCACCGAATCTCTGGAGTGATGTACATGTCGGGTGACATCCACAAATCTCTCGTCTGGGAGCACCACGAATCCGATCGCGTGGGCTATCCCTTGGTAGAGGTTATTTCCTCCGGGGTGGCGAACAGTAAAACACTCAGTTTTGCGACCGTGGATTTCGATACCACTCGCCAAGATCCCACTGCTCGGGTTCGTATCGTATATGGCGACGGCACAATCCGAACCGATAAGACTTGGAAGCTTTCGCAACTGAGCCCGAAGCAATAGAATCCGTCTGAATGGCGAACCCCAAAAGATAGATAAGACAAGTATGAAAAATTCAGCGCTGATAGTTGTATCCATTCTAATAACCTTGCTGCCGGGAAACTTTACCTTCGGCGCGGAGAAAAACCGGAAACCTAACATCGTCTTCTTTCTCGTCGATGATCTAGGACAGCGGGACATCGGCTGCTACGGCAGCAAGTTCCATGAAACCCCGTCCATCGATCAGTTGGCGAAGGAGGGCATGCTTTTCTCCAATGCCTATGCCACCTGTCATGTCTGCTCGCCGAGTCGCGCCAGCATTCTGACCGGGAAGTATCCGGCCAGGACTGACTTGACGGAGTGGCTCGGTGGACGGCCCGAGCGGGATTACGAGCCGCTGCATCACGCGGAAAAGCTGACCGCCTTGCCGGACGAGGAGGTCACCCTGGCCGAAACACTCAAGAGCCACGGCTACGCCACGGCGAACTACGGCAAAGCGCATGTGAGGGTGGACCCGAAGACCTATGGCTTCGATGAGGAAATCACGGGCTGGGTGCGGTCCTATCACTATCCTTTTGGCGGCGCTTACAATGACAAGCTCCCGGCGAAAGAAGGCGACTACTTCACGGACAAGCTGACCG
>JABITN010000243.1 GCA_018700525.1 Opitutales bacterium | reverse complement strand
TTGCCGACGGAGCGAGCGTATCGATCGAAGATCTGCAGGAGCATTGCGCGAATGGATTGAAGACGGAGACGCAGGTTATGGTAAAGCGCGAGGACGAGCAGGCGTTCGCGGAACTGAACGGTGTCTATATTAAGTTCGTCGAGGACGCGGCGCGTTCGATTTTCAAGGAGCTTAATGGCGATGATCGCATTGTCGATTTCCAGGTGGCGTGTTCGCATTTGGAGTCGCTGCATTCGCACGACGCGGTTTCGGTTATTTGCAAAGGAATACCAGGTGGGTTTCGGGCTGATTTCACCGATTTTAAAGACCTGGTTTGCTAGACATATCGAGGGATTTCGGAGACGTTGACCGAACGGATTTCTTCAGATTTTTATTAACGTTATCAAATTTAATTAGAGATGTCTTTCCAGACGATAGAGAGCCCTTTTACGGAAACGGAAATCGAGATTGAAGCGGAGCGTTTGCTCTCTCGGTTGATGCACGTCGAATGCGATTCTCGTCGAACCTGGAATATTGATGAGTGTCGGAAAATTGCTCCTTTGACCTTGGAGATCAATCAGCTCAAGAAGGATAAGGGAGCAGTGATACTGGCTCATTCATACGTTGAACCGGAGATTATCTATGGCGTGGCCGATCACATGGGTGATTCCTATAGCCTTTCGTTGAAGGCGAAGCAGGCGAATGCGGAGAAGATAGTTTTCGCAGGCGTCGTTTTCATGGCGGAGACGGCGAAGATTCTCTCGCCGGATGCCGAGGTTTTGGCTCCAGATCGGAACTCCGGCTGTTCTTTGGCTGATTCGCTAAGCGGCCAGCAATTACGGGAACTGAAGGCGTCTTATCCAGATGCGGGAGTGGTTTGCTACATTAATAGTACGGCTGAAGTGAAAGCCGAATGCGATGTGTGCGTGACTTCGAGCAATGTGTACAAGATCGTGGCAGCGATGCCGCAGAAGCAGATACTGTTCGTTCCAGATCGTTTGATGGCGGATAATATTCGCGTAGAAATGAAGAAACTGGGGATCGACAAGGAGATCGTTTCTTCGGACGGCACCTGCATCGTGCACGATCAATTCGATCCGAATTTGATCGCCGAATCGCGCGAGAAGTTCCCAGGACTGAAGGTCGTTTCGCATCCGGAATGCACGATGGATATCACTGGTCTGAGCGACTATGTCGGAAGTACGGGTGGGATGATGCAATATGTGAAGCAAACCGAAGCACCTTATTTCATGATGTTGACCGAGTGCGGTTTGGTTGAACGAATTGAGGTCGAGAGTCCCGATAAACGGTTCATCTCTGGCTGCAAACTTTGTCCGTTCATGAAGATGAATTCGTTGGAAAAGATCCGCGAATCGCTGATCGCTCCACGCCCGGATCAAGTGATCGAATTGGAAGAGGGACTGCGGTTGAGGGCACTGGGCGCTATCGAGCGCATGTTTGAAATGGCGTAGTGGGTTTTCGTTGAATTAGGGCCAAGCGACAATGCAACTGGAGCCTAGGGAATATTCCGTTGTATTTACTTCTTAATTCCTAAACCTTCGTTCTTCGACTAATAAGTGGATACTATTCGAACAGATTGCTTGGTCATTGGCGCGGGACTCGCGGGGTGCTCCTATGCGCATTACGCATCGCGATTGGGGATGTCGGTAACCTTGGTTTGTTCGGACGAGCTTTCGAAGGGAGCAAATAGCCAATGGGCTCAAGGTGGTATCATTTTCGATACGACGGTTAATGCGGAGCAGTTGAAGCGCGATATTCGAGAAGCATCGGGCGGCACTTCGAATCCGGAAGCGGTGGACTCGCTAGTCGAGCATGGTCAGAAGGTCGTGCAGTCGTTGTTGTTGGACGAACTCGATGTGCCGTTTGATCGCGAGGAGTCAGGAGGTCTTAAATATACACGCGAAGGTGGACACTCAGATAAACGGATCATTTTTGCCAAAGATCTTACGGGTCGTGCTATTCTAACGAATATGCATGATCATGTATTGGGATTGGAGAAAGTATCCGTAATGACCAATACAGTAGCGGTGGATCTGCTAACGCTTTCGCATAACTCGGTCGATCCATTGGATAAATACAAGCCTATCACGTGTATCGGTGCGTATGTTTTGGATACGCAGAGTGGGGAAATTCGAGCGATTATTGCAAAAAAGACGATTTTGGCTACCGGCGGGGTTGGTCAGATTTTTCGGAATACGACCAATCGAAATGGGGTAGTAGGGCATGGGATCTCGATGGCTAAACGCCTTGGGGCTCGGGTGATTGACTTGGAATATATTCAGTTTCACCCGACAACTTTTCTAAAGAAAGCCTGCCCGCTGTTTCTCGTTTCGGAGGCGGTTCGAGGCGAAGGGGGAGTGTTGGTTAACGCGGAAGGCGACGCGTTTATGGATGGACAGCATCCGATGAAGTCTTTGGCTCCGCGCGATATAGTAGCTCGAGCAATTCATCACGAGTTGATCGCTTCAGGGGAAAATTGCGTCTATATCGATTTGTCGTTGATGAGCAGCGATTATATCAAGGATCGTTTTCCGTCGATTTATCGTCGCTGTCTTGAGAGCGGGGTAGACATCACGAAGGAGCCAATTCCGGTGGCTCCGGCAGCTCATTATTGCTGCGGCGGAGTGTTTACGGATTTGGATGGGCGTTCTTCGGTTGCGAACCTGAATGCGATTGGAGAAACGTCGTGCACGGGTTTGCATGGAGCGAATCGCTTGGCGAGTACTTCTCTGTTAGAGTGTTTGGTTTCGGCAAAGTTGACGGCGGAAGCGGATTGTCGGGATTTAGAGAATGTTCGTTTTCATTTGCCGGATGTGCGGGCTTGGCAGAGTCCGAAAAAAAAACCGGACGAGGTTTTAATCCAGCAAGACATGCGACTGATTCGAAGTACGATGTGGAATTATGTGGGATTGATTCGTTCTTCGAGGCGTTTGCAGCGGGCTCGACGCATCTTGCTGGAATTAGATCAGGAGATCAGCGATTTTTATTCGGGAAATCGATTGACGCGTTCGTTGGTGGACCTTCGCAATGCCGTGAAAACAGCATTGTTGGTTGTTCATGCGGCTGGTTTGAATTCAACGAGTAAGGGTAGCCACTACATCGCGCTTGATGACGAAGAAATCGATTTGCCGATGACCTTGTCGGAGGAATTGAAATAGTATTGCTTGCGTGATAGAAGTTGCATGGTACGGGATAAAACCTACTTTTTCAAAATATTATGGTTACAACTTCACCAGAGGATTTGCTCCAGCAATTGAATTGGCGATACGCCGTTAAGATCTTCGATTCATCGAAGCGCATACTTGAGGAGACATTGGAAACGCTCGAAGATGCGTTGGTTCTAACGCCCTCGTCCTTTGGCTTGCAGCCTTGGAAATTCGTAGTGATCGGGGATCAGTCGATAAAGGATCAGCTGCCTGAGATATCATGGAATCAATCACAGCCTAAGGATTGTTCTCACATGGTGGCTTTGGCAATCAAGCGGAATTTCGCGGAAGCTGATGTGACGCGTTTCATTGAATGCATGGCGGAGAGTCGTGGCGTTTCCGTCGAGGAGTTGGAGGGCTATAAGAAGTTTGCGGGCGGCTTTGTTGCACAAGGCGTGAGTGAGGGGTGGATCGAGCATTGGGCGACGCATCAAGTTTATATCGCATTGGGACAATTAATGGCCAGCGCGGCAGCTGTTGGAGTCGATGCTTGTCCAATGGAAGGTATCCAAGCGGATGATTACGACCAGTTGCTAGGCTTGGCAGATCAAGGCTATCATACGGTTGTGGGATGTGCCTTGGGATATCGGTCAGAGGAAGACAAATACGCTGCTATGCCCAAAGTGCGCTACGCTAAATCTGAAGTAATCGAGCACCGGTAGAACGAGCATTATTAAGGTGTTTTATGCTCTGCGTCGGATACCTGTCTGTGAATCGAGTCCTAACCGAAAACGTATAGGGTTCGCACGGCTTGGGAGGTGGAGAATTCGAAGAACCGAGCCAGCGGAGCTCCATTATTGACACTTAGGAATCTTTGCTGAGGCTGCAGGGAGCAATTTTTTTAAACGAATCATGATCCGTATAAACGAACACTACCTGAAACTGAAAGCTTCCTATCTATTTTCAGATATCGCCAAACGTATTTCTACTTACGAGAAAGCGAATCCTGAGAGTTCAATTATCAAACTGGGCATCGGCGATGTGACGGAACCGTTGCCGGAAGCCTGCCGCGAGGCCTTTCATAAGGCGGTCGACGAGATGGGGACCCGCGAAGGTTTTCATGGTTATGGACCGGAGCAAGGCTATGTGTTCTTGCGCGAGGCAATCGCGGGAAACGATTTCCAGGTGCGTGGAGCGGATATATCAGCCGATGAAATTTTTGTGAGCGATGGAGCAAAATGCGATAGCGGTAATTTTCAGGAAATTTTTGGCGACGATATAAAAATCGCCGTACCGGATCCGGTTTATCCGGTTTATGTAGACACGAACGTTATGGCGGGTCGCACGGGCGAGAACGTCAATGATCGCTACGATGGATTCGTTTACCTGGAGTCGACTCCGGAGAATGGATATGTCCCGTTGATTCCGAAGAAAAAGGTGGATCTCATTTATCTCTGTTTTCCGAACAATCCTACTGGAGCGACGGCGACTAGGGAGCAGTTGACCGCATGGGTCGATTATGCAAAGGAGTGCGGGGCTTTGATTTTGTTCGATGCGGCATATGTCGGTTTCGTTCGCGACGAGTCTTTGCCGCAGAGCATTTACGAAATCGAAGGCGCGAAAGACGTGGCTGTGGAATTCCGAAGCTTTTCCAAGAATGGCGGGTTTACTGGCACGCGTTGTGCCTATACAGTCGTTCCTAAGGGATTAAAAGCTGTCGATGCTTCGGGCAATGAGCATTCGGTGCATGCCCTGTGGAATCGTCGTCACTGCACGAAGTTCAATGGCGTTTCCTATCCAGTGCAGAAAGCGGCGGAAGCCTTGTTTAGCGATGCTGGCAAGGCGGAGGTTAAGGCTTTGACTGATTTCTACTTAGATAATGCTAAAATCGTTCGTTCGGCAATCGAAGCTCTTGGGTTCCCTTGTGTTGGCGGCGATAATTCACCGTATGTGTGGATTAATGTAGAGCGACCTTCCTGGGATTTCTTCGATACGCTTTTGAATGAAGCGGGAGTTGTGTGCACGCCGGGGGCCGGATTCGGTACCTGTGGCGAGGGGCATATTCGGATTAGCGCTTTCAATTCCCGCGAAAATGTAGTGAAGGCGATGGAGCGAATTAAGGCCGCTTTGAGCAAGAGCGGCTCGCTGGCTGACGCCTAGGCTGGGTTCAGGGAGAGCTCTAAATGATTTCTACGCTTCGACGGTCTAGGCCTCGAAGCGTTTTTCGTCGCTATCCGCGCTTGACAAGGGGAGATCGATTTTCGACTGTCTCCGATTCTTATGGGCATTTTGGCAGACATTCTAACTATAGTCTTAGCGCTACTATCGGTATTCCTCATCCTTATTGTATTGTTACAAAAAGGAAGCGCCAATGGCGGCATGGGCGCTGCAATGGGCGGCGGAATGGCCGAGGCGGCTTTGGGGGCGGATACTTCGAACGTTCTAACCAAGCTGACGCGCAATGTGGCGATTGTCTTTTTTGTCATGGTTTTCGGCCTAGGACTGGCTCGCATTTACCTGCATAGCGCTGAGCAATCAGCTGATCGCGAAGCACTGCCTGAGTTCGCGAATCCGGAAGTAGATACTGCTGCATTGCTCGAAACGCTCTCCGAAAGCGAATCGACTGCGGATCAAGCTGCGGATGCTCTTGGCGAACAAGTTGAATCAGCGGTTGAGGGTGTGGAAACTCCGAAAAGCGAGTAAACGCTAAACAATTTCAATATGGCTGGGTCTATTCGCTCTATGCGCAGGATTCCGACTTTTTTATGGCTCCTAGCTCTGGGAGCCTTTTTCGTTTTATCTAGTCACGGTCAGCGCCGCCTGTCGAAAGACAGTCCGTTGGATACGCTAGGTAAGAACCCTAACCAGGAGGCGGGCTGGGAAGTTCTAAAGACGTTCCGGTCAATGAGCTGGGATGGAGGGTACCGTTGGCGGATTCAGCTTAAAATTATGCCAAGACGCGAGAAGACCCGTACTTTGAACGGATTAATGTACGGAGATCGATCGGAAAACGGACCGGTTAGCCGGATCGACTTGATTGAGCGTCCCGCGGATGTTAACGCCAATGGCGAGACGATTCCATCGAAAGCTTTGAGAATGCTTTTTCAGAGCGGCAAGGGGTCGTTTGCTATTAGGAAGCGGAGCGAGGAAGTCGGGCCTCCTGAAGTCGTTGATTCTGGTCAGATGATGGAGTCGATTGCCGGTTCGGAGTATACGCTATTTGACTTAATGGCTCCTTACGCTTTTTGGCCAAGTTTTAAATACGAGGGACGAACCACCTTTCGCGGTAGTCCTACGCATTTGTTTTGGATGAATCCTCCAGAGAATGACTCGCTTTTGAAGGAGCATGTGAGTGGGGTTCGACTTTACATAAACGATCAGTTTAATGTGTTGGTTCAAACTGAAGTTTTCGACTCAGCGGGAAAAAAGGCCAAGACTCTGTCTATTGTTGGAATCGAAAAAGTGGATGGTCAGATCATCTTCAAGGAGATGGACGTCCGGAACGATAAAACGCGCGATAAGACACGTTTGAAAATCGTCGATGCCGAAATGGGTCTTAGCCTTCCGTCCAAACTCTTCGAACCTCAGTCGCTAATGGATGATCTTCAGCGTAGTGTAATCGATGTCGGGCGTCCCGAAGCATTCGAGTTAGTCGAATAGGATTTTATAGGTCTAGATTGTTTTCGTAGTGCCCTGGTTCTCTAGTGTCGAACGTAGATTTGTTGATCCGGGTACACGGGCTAACCTGTTTATCGCAATGTGGATACGAAACAAGAGGGGGCTTTCTCCCGATGGCTTTCCCTTTTTGGCAATGTACTCCGAGGATTACTTCGGATTGATAGCGAGAATCGGCTTGGCCGTCCTTTATAGAATATAAGAAGACCGAGCTGGTCCTTCCTGTATTTGAAGATGCTCTAATCGAGCGAAGCGTAAGTTGGCTGCAGGGTCGAAGGCTTTTACCAGAAGATTAACTAAGCCTAGTTTTATCAAAATCGGCTGGATTAAATCCGTAGGCGATTTTCGAAATCTAGTTAATGTATCACAATTTCCAGTGCTGCGTATGTGTCAGATTTCGAGAGTTTTCGAATATGTTTTGATTGTTTGGAATGCTGAGTTTCGAAGTGTAGATAAGATTCGACTACGTTTTGAATTTGAACGCGAAACGTGGGTTCTCATATAAATAGGCGGAGTTCGATTTACCTGTCGAATTCTAGAACGGCTCGAGTAAGCACTGTTAGCGCTTCACCTGGAATCGCCTCATTCATACGTCCTGGAAGGTAGGGAATTTTTGGATATGCATTATTGGGCAAGGCGGAACCCTTTGAGTCTGTCTACTTATTCGAATGGATAGATTTAATGAGGCATTTTCCGTGTTTGGGCTGTTGCGTAGCGCAATAGATGTTTAACGACAACCGTAGTAATGGAAATCTTAGATTAATTCAAAGGTGTCGAAGTTTGAGCGATTGGACGTAGACTTTTGTTGGATACTTTTCGATTCAGTGACTCTGTAGGTCGGATTTATTACAAATTGATACCGATAGTATCGGTATCCACATCTTTATGTGCTCAAAAAATGGCGGTTTTGGCTGTATTTTAGGTGTGGGTACTGAATGCAGGAAGCTTGAATAGGGTTGTTTGTAGGCTAAATGGACTAGTTTTGACAAAAAATTAGAGGACTAGGGCGTCAAATAGAAGATTAGAGAAAAATATGCTGTAACCAGATTATGATAACACGAATAAGATTGAAAAAACCAAGTATGTCTGAGATGATCTTAGGATCGGGCGTGATCTTTCTCCCGAAATCATAATCGTTAACAATATATAACCACATAAAAGCAATGGCCGCAAAGAAAAGTGCCGAGAGTTCACCTCTCACATTCGATCTGAAGGCAGATCTCATCCAAGTTCTAGATAAGTATCAATCTAGGCTTGGTGGCGTATCCAAAAGCGAAATCATTCGTCATGCGATTTCGGGTTTTGATTACAATACCTTCAAACCAGTAGTTGAGTCGCATCGTCAAATTTCGGTGCGTTTGCCGCTGAAGCAAAAAAATGCTCTCGTTAAGCTAGCGAAGGGTAAGAAAGTAAGTATCGGAGAACTTCTTCGTGCTGCTTTAGAAAACCTCCCAACGAATCCAGGCAAATCTGGCATCGAGAAGGCGGAAAAGAAAAAACCTGCAGCTAAAAAGCCAGCCAAGAAGAAGCCAGCCAAGAAGAAGGCAGCTCCTAAGAAGGCGGCCAAGAAGGCGGCTAAGAAGGCAGCTCCTAAGAAGGCAGCTCCTAAGAAGGCGGCCAAGAAGG
>JABITN010000075.1 GCA_018700525.1 Opitutales bacterium | reverse complement strand
TTAGCAGAACTGGCCGCCAAGTATATTGATGTGAACAAGGACAGGCCTTTCCTTTTGTATATGTCTCACTTTTCCGTGCACGACCCGATTCACGGTCGGCCGGACCTGGTTGAGAAGTATAAGAAGAAACTAGCCGCCATGCCGCCCCAGTCAGGGCCTGACTTTATTCTCGAAGGGAACCCCGACAGTCCGACCTATCCGAGCAGAGCTGAACTCGATGAATTGATAAAGCAGCCGGAGTATCGGGATACCTACACGTCCTACGCCAACGACCTGGTGAAGGTGAAACAGAAGCAGGACAATGTTGAGTTCGCCGGAATGGTTGAAAGTGTCGATCAAAGTCTGGGGACGCTCATGGCAAAGCTGAAGGAGCATGGCCTCGAAGATAACACCATCGTTATTTTCATGTCGGACAATGGCGGCATGTCGGTGATGAATGGCACTCCCCATTTCGAAATCACCAAAGACAAAATCGATACGCGCGCTTCCTCGTCCAATCTACCGCTGCGCGGGGCCAAAGGCTGGCTCTACGAAGGCGGAATCAGGGTTCCAATGATCGTCAAATGGCCGCATCAGGGTAAGGTGGGGATGGTTTGCGATGAGCCGGTCATCAGTACGGACTTTTTCCCTACAATCCTTGAAATGGTCGGCGTTGAGAATGAAATCGATGACATCGATGGGAAGAGCTTCACACGCCTAGTGCGCGGCGAAGCAATGGATCGTGGCCCCATCTACTGGCATTTCCCGCACTACAGCAACCATGGGATGCAAAGTCCGGGCGGCGGCATTCGCGATGGCGACTACAAGCTGCTCGAATACTTTGAAAACGGAACCGTTCAGCTTTTCAATCTGGCCAAGGACATCGGAGAGCAAAACGATCTGTCGAAAACGAATACCCGGAAAACGAGAGCACTCACAGCAAAACTCCATCAATGGCGCAAAGACGTCGACGCGCAGATGATGAAACCAAACCCTGAATACGATCCGGAAACGGATTTATGGTCAGGTCGGAAATAGCGCTTGATACTTCGGCGCACCCTAGTTCTTCGCTTTCAAAATCTGTAGGGCGAGGGCGTTGACCCGCCTCGAGCCTAAGATTTATGGCGACTCTGAGTATAAGTCAGTATTTGGGCTCTTTTCATGTAGCAGGGCTGTCGCTCTTGACTGGGCGTAGCAAAGTATCGATGCGCAGCTCGTTTTAGCGGGATGAGACAATCATCTCCAAGGGTTCCGAGGGGAGCAATTAACAGAATACGCCCCGACAAGTCACGGCTACATGATGGCTTCGCCAACATGATGAATCGGTTTGCTAGCTCCATCATGTAGCGCAGCGTATCCTGTTAAAAAATCCATCGTTATTTCTTGTCTCAGAGGAGAGCCTGCAAGGCGAAGACTGTTGCGACACACCGCTTAGGGGATAGAGATCTGTGGTCGGAATCGGAGGCTGTGAAGCGTCGATATATGACAGTCCTATTCAAGTGCTATTGAACCAAAAAAGTAATTATTTAACCCAATAGCCAATATCCCAGCAATACGGACTTCATAACCCCTTACGCATCCTGCTTAAATAATTAAAGAAAAATCAGCGTAATTCGACGAAGCAAACCTGGAAAGAGTGCAAACAAGTGCGTGTATTCTTAAAAAGAATGCCACATATAGAGTAGAATCTTGAATTGATGAGCTGTATAATCCGTGTCTCTACAAGAATTTCTCACCCAATCGATATCGCCCCATCATCGCATAAGTCGTCGACCTCATCCGACCCATCCACAATGCCCACCCAGCGTCTCCCAATCTCCCTATCCCTCCTTCTCACGGTCTCCCTCTCCTCGGCAGGCGCTCAATCGATTCAACGCATCGGAGAGTTTCAACATGAACTTCCGGTAGGTAAGAACCTGATACTGCAGAAAATCGCCGGCGGCGACTACAACGGCTGCGAAGGCCCCCTCTGGGTCGACGACGAGCAAGGCGGCCACCTCATGTACGGCGCGGTACACACCAACATCGTCTACCGGTGGTCTCAGGCCAAAGGCGTCATCGAATTCAAGAACCCCAGCAACGAAGCCAGCGCCTTCGCGCCCGACCCCCATAACCCCGGAGCCTTTCTCGTCGCCGAGCAAACCACCCGCCGCATCGTTCGCTACAATGCCGACGGCAGCAACACCACGGTCGCCGACCGCTACCAAGGCAAAGCGCTCAACCGACCCAACGACCTGACGCTCCACTCCGACGGCTCCCTTTGGTTCAGCGATCCCGACTACCTTTTCAAGCCGCGCCCCCACGAGATCAAGGAACTCGACGCCCAACACATTTTTCGTCTCGACCCTCAAAGCGGGGACATTAAGTCGATGGATGCCTCCCTCAATAAACCCAATGGTATCACCTTTTCCGTCGACGAAAAACACCTATACACCAGCGACTCATCCACCGCAAACGTCTATCGCTGGCCTGTATTGAAAAACCGAACACTCGGCAAAAGAGAGACCTTCGTCGAACTCCCCGAAAGAGGAATCGACGGCATCAAATTCGATTGGCAAGGAAATCTCTGGGCCGCTGCAAAGACGCACGTCTACCTCGTTTCTCCGGACGGTGAAGTCTTCGCCAAGATCCCCATGCCAATCAAACCCACTGCCATTGCCTTCGGCGGTGCCGATCGCCGCACCCCCTACATCACCACCCGCCAAGCCGTCTTTCGCCTCACACTCGCAACAAACTAGCCTATCCCAATCTTGCAATCTTCAAATATGAACACCCGTCGCACCTTCCTAAAGACGTCCAGCACTGGACTTGCCACCATTCTCGCCGCCACATCGGCACCTAGTATCCTCAGAGGCGATACACTTGCGCCCAACCGAAAACTAGGACTGGCTATCGTCGGTCTTGGCGGATACGCCACCCGATGTATCGCGCCGGAGATCGCATCCTGTAAACATGTCCGCCTCGCAGGCGTCGTAACGGGCGATCCTAAAGCCAAAGGCAAAAAATGGGCCGCCGAATACGGCTTTGATGAAGATGCGATCCACGACTACAGCAACTTCGACAAAATTGCTTCCGACGACCGTATCGACATGGTCCACATCGCTTTGCCCAACTCGATGCATGCGGAGTACGCCATCCGGGCAGCGAAAGCCGGCAAACACGTCATGGTTGAAAAGCCAATGGCAACATCCAGCGCGGAGTGCGAAGCCATTATCGCCGCAGCGAAAAAGGCCGGCGTCCTGCTAGGCGTGAACTATCGCCTCCACTGGGAGCCGCACCATCTCAAGGCGATCAATCTCCTGGAGCAAGGCCAAGTCGGCGATCTCGCCTGCGGCAACTACGAATTTTCCTGGGGATACGTCAGCGCATTGACGGGCCCCAACAAGGACAAGGTGAAGAAATGGTTACTCGATCCAAAAATGACCGGCGGAGGAGCCATGTTCGACACCGGCGTCTACCCCATCCAAGCCGCCTGTTACCTCACCGGCAAAGAACCCATTTCAGTACGCGGCATTCCCGCCAAACGCCACCCGGAACTGTTTTCTGAAGGGGTCGAAGAGACCATGTCCTACGAATTGCTTTTCGACGATGGCTTCCAGGCGATGTGCCGTGCGAGCTATAGTCACAGCGGTCACCAATGCGCAACGCTCGGCAACAAAGGATCCGTGGAGGTGCTTCCTGGAGTCCATCCAAACGGAAAGCGCGGTAGCGTATTTGGTCAGTCCGGAGCCGGAAGCCCCAACCCCAAGGCGCTTAAGCTGAACGGCAGAGACATCCCATTAAAGCAGACCTTGCAGCAAGCAACCTTACTCGACGCGTTCGCAACCGCCATTCAAAACGGCGACAAAACCTTCAAGACTCCCGGCGAAATGGGTCTTCGCGACATTCGCATCATCGAAGCCGTTTATAAGTCAGCAGCAAAAGGCGGCCTGAGCGTATCCATATAATCCTGTTGTTCTCCCTAAACAATCGAAGCCTCAGAAAACATCACACAATACGAAACAATTGCCCCGATGGGCACTCGTCGCGCTTTAACAACAAGGTCATTATC
>JABITN010000071.1 GCA_018700525.1 Opitutales bacterium | reverse complement strand
GGGTGGTAGAGAACACGAGTGTTACCTTCTCTGTTTGTTACCTTCACTCAGGATTCAAATTCATTTTGATAATTGGGATATACAGCATTATACTCTTCGCTCTAGGCGCTTCGTTCTCGGGGAAGGTCCAATTCGTTGTTCATGAATAGATGGAGGTTGTGGGTGCAAGATCTGTTTGTGGCCCGAAATGGTTAAGTTGAGAAATCTTCTGAAACAGTTCAAATTCGTTTCAATTTTCTGCAGATTGTCTATGGAGTAAGACCGTGGAGCGACTAAAAGCAGTTGTTGATTGAAATCGGTTGCCGATATGGAAAAGCGAGTACGCCTGAAGGACATTGCTAAAGAAGCAGGGCTTAGCGTGTCTGCAGTTTCGATGGCCTTGAAGAATGATGGCACCATCGCGGCTAAGACGGTGGAACGTGTGAAGCGAGTGGCTCGCGACATGGGTTATGCTCCTGATCCGGCGTTGTCGGCTCTTTCAGCCTATCGGACTCGATTGAAAGTGCGGTCGGATTTTTCGGTTATCGGGCTGGTGACCAATTGGAGCGAACGAGACAGTTGGTCTCAGCGTGAGCAATCGAAGGAAGTGATTCGGGGAGCGAAGGAACGAGCGATGGAGTTGGGTTATACTTTGCAGATCTTCTGGGCTCGCGAAGAAGGAGCATCACCGAAGCGGTTTACTCAGATTTTGAAAGTGAGAGGCATTCGCGGTTTGGTTTTGGCGCCATTCGAGGATAATGACGAAGTCCTCGATATGGATTGGAATCATTTTTCGGTGGTCACGGTGAGTCGACCTTCTAATTATGCATATTTTCATCATGTAGTGCAAAATCACTACATGGATATGACGCGTTGTTGGGAAATCTTATCAGAGCGTGGCTATAGCCGAGTTGGGTTGATCGTCGGTCGCGAGTTTGCTTTGCGTTGGAAACATCAGTGGGAGGCTGCCCATTTGTATGGATGTTCTCGCAACCTGGATAATGAGGATCCGATCCCAATTCTGGAAATAGAGGGTGATCAGGAAGTGGCGATGATTCGCGATTGGCTTAAGCGCTATAAACCAGATGCGGTTATCAATCGCAGCGCTCATTTTCATGAGGCTCTTGCAGCTGAGGGTTTAGAAACTCCAAGAGATATTGGATACGTCAGTCTAAATGTGAATGACGATATTGAAAATGCCACAGGTATAAAACATCGAAGGGATGTGCTTGGAGCGATGGCAGTTGATGCGTTGAACAATCTGCTTCACCGAAACGTGAAAGGTCCTAGCGATGTCATAACCGGAACGCAAGTGGATGGCGTTTGGGAGGAAGGGGAGACGCTTCCTGATCTTAAGGTTTGAGGAATTGCGTTAATCTAAAATCAGGATCGATAGGGAAGTGCTAATGATAAAACAGAGGGGGCCTCAGGCTTGCCAGAGGCAAACTGTCGCGAGTCGATCTTGGTAAGCTTTTGAGGAGGATTCCGGGAAAAAAGTGCCAAAGGATTGCATAGCCAATATTGGGCTTCACCTGGAGTGCATTTTTCCCTTTTCCTATAAAGTACGTCTCTTTGATCGGTCTAGTAGCGAGAGCTCGATGTTTGATCGCTTAGAAAGCTCTCGATCGTATCGCGGGCGAATTGGGCGCCTGCTTCGGGATTCCACGATTCTCCGGCGTCCAGTTTTCCGGCGTATTCGAAGTGGTACTCGAATTGGCTCCGGTTTTCGTATTTCGTTTCGAGAGCAAAGCGATCGCGTTTGGCGTAAACGGCATTCCAGGCGGTTCGTACTGCGGCCCAATAGGGCCCTGTCATGCTCCAGTATACGTCAGCCGCCGCTAAGCTGGGGCTGGTAATCAATTCGTAGCGGTCTATGCCGAGTTCGTGTCCTCGGTAGTCTTTGGCTTTGGACGCGTCGCCGGTGACTCGTTTCCAGTTGTTTTGTTCGTGAACCCAACCGGTAGGGGTGATGGCTATACGATGAAAGCCTTCCATGACGCTATAGTCGTCTCGAACGCTGTACTCGCGACGAGGGAGCGGTCGCCAGGAATTTTCGCCGGTCCAGACGGAGCGATTGCCTTCGTGGGTCCAGCGACCGATCGCTTCGTAGCGGGGAGAGTCGTCTACTTGCCAAACTGCTTGCGACCAGGCGCCTTTTACCGATTCGGGAGGGCGCGTTTCGCGTTCCCAGGTTCCTGAACCGCGAAACGTGTGCAGGTCGGTGTCTTCGTACGTCCAGTCCTGTCTCCAGTGTTTCATCACCATAGGCCCCATAACTGAGCCGTCCTCCTCATGGAAGTACATGACGAGTGTGTGCTGTAGGCTGATGAAGTTGCCGGAGTCTTCGAGGATGCGGACTTGCTCGGTGGTCCAGGAGTGGTAGGGGCGAACGGGTTTGTGCTCCGAGAAGAGCCCCATTGTTTCCAGAAAGTGGAAGCTCGCTTTGTAGTCGCCTGATAATGACAGAATTGCGGCGCGGTCTTTTTTGAAGGAATTCGTGGCGCTAACGATTGAAGCCAAGGGAAGCTCTCGAGGCTTAGGGAAGGTGACAGGTGTCCCGGTTGTGGTCCCGCCTCTGGGATCGGCAATGTTGGCGGGTAGGTTGCCCCAACCGAATACGTAGGCCTCATTGGAAGTCGCTTGTTTCGGTTCTCCTTCGGAGACGGGTGGAGTTGTGGGCGAGGGACTCGCTGGCGAAGAAGTGGTGTTGCAACCTGCGAGAGCGAGGCCTGTGAAGAGCGCAATAATCGAAAGCGGAAGATATTTCATTTTAATACCTAGGAAGCTGATAGCCGCGTTCGTGGAGATTGCAAGGCTCGGCGTCAGCACATCTTCGTGGTCAACTGCGACGATCTGAGGCTTTACTTCGAGTATTGAGCACCTTTTGCGGCGAGTTTGACCGAGTAGAGGGATGTGTCTCCGGCGATGTAGAGAATATCGCCTTCGGGGCCACCAAAGCAGCAGTTTGCACAGCGCGTTTCGGGTACGCGCACCTTTCCGAGTAATTCCCCCTTTGAGGAGAAACACTGAATTCCGTCCGCTGCACTAGTCCAGATGTTGCCCTCGGTATCGCATCGGAATCCATCTGAGACCCCAGGCGAGACTTTGATGAAGTCTCGCTTGTTGGTGAGTGTCGAACCGTCCGAATTGACATCGAATGCGTACATTCGACTGGGGGATCCTGTATCCGAAATATAAAGTTCCGATTCGTCTGGTGAAAATGCGAGTCCATTGGGGCGATCGAGCGTGTCGACGACGATTGTAAGTTCTGCGGAATCGGGGCAGAATCGGTAGACGTGGTTGCCGCTTTGTTCCGATTCGCGCGTTTCGCCTTCTCTGTCGGATAGTATGCCGTAGGGAGGATCGGTGAACCAGATGGAATCGTCGGATTTTACGACGACGTCGTTGGGCGAGTTTAGGCGATTGCCCTGGTACCTGTCTACGAGCAGAGTGACCTGGCCGTCATGTTCGGTCCTGGAGAGGCAGTGGGTTAGGTGAGTTGCGGTGATGAGACGGCCTTCGTTGTCGGTACAATTTCCATTGGTGAAGTTTGAAGGTTCTCTGAAAATAGTCGTTTCATTGGTTCGCGGATCGAATTGAAGCATTCGGTTATTCGGAATATCGGACCAAACGACTACCTGTGTCTTAGGCAGGTAGACGGCGCCTTCCGACCATTCGGCGCCTTGCCAGTGGTGCGTTACCTTCGAGCCCTCCAAAATGAAATCCTTGAACCGAGGATCGATTATTTCGAATCCCGATCGGTCATGCCCAGCGGGAAGCGCTTCGTGGTTTGGAAAGGTTTTGGGTTGGGCTAACATGCTGGACTTCATAGTTTAAAGAAAATGATTTACGGATTTCAAAGAGATACTAAGTGAATAAGTTGTATTCGTAATATGGGAATCCCCAAACTAAACAAAAAGCGATGAATTTAGATATAGATGTCTTTAAACCGCAGAGTACGCCGAGATGGCTGAGTCAGTGCTAGAAGGCTCTCTGTGTGCTCGGCGTATTCTGCGGTTAAAAAAACGTTTGAGTGACGACGGACGAATGAAAAACTACTCGAATCGCGTGGCGATTTTCGCGAGCAGATCTTTTACGAGTTTAGGCTGTTCTTCGGCGACGTTGCGGGTTTCGCCTTGCAGAGTCCGATGATCATAGAGCTCAATGTAACCGTCCTCGTGAGCGATCATACGGTGGGTTTCGGTACGAATTGTTTTTCCGTAACCTTTGCTAAAATAGCCGTATGCATGGTGACCCGGAGCAGTAGGCGAATTTAGTATTGGAATTATCGATACACCATCGGAATATTTGGGCTTTGGGAGACCTGCGAGCTCGGTGAGCGTTGGGAAAATATCAATGGTTTCTACCATGGAATGAGAAAGCTTGCCTGGGTTCTGGATACCAGGATAGCTGATGATGAGCGGCGAGCGAAGCGATTCTTCGAAGAGGGCATGTTTGCCCCAGATGGAGTGTTCGCCGAGGTGCCATCCGTGATCGCCCCAGAGGACGACGATGGTGTTGTCGCGCAATTTGAGCTCGTCAAGGCGATCGAGGATGCGTCCGACTTGGGCGTCCGCGTAGCTGACGCAGGCGGCGTAGTGCTTACGGACGATGAGGGAGTATTCGGCGTTCGTATTCGGATCGAGGTTGTTCCGATTGTACTTGTAGAATTCGCCGGACTTGTGCCAGGTGGTTCTCCCGTTTGGTTTTTTTGGGTGTGGGACAATTGGCAGTTCTGCGTCCTCGTAAAGATCTAGGTATTTTTTGGGGGCGCCGAAAGGTAAGTGCGGGCGGAGGATGCCGAAAGCGAGGAAGAAGGGTTTGTCGGATTCTTTGCCGGCGAGCAGGTCCAACTGCGTGATCGCGTTCTCGGTATTGATGCCGTCTGGGTAGATCGTGTCGGGACCTTTGAAGGCTTGGATAAGGTCCATTTGGGTTGCATCGCCGCGAATCTCGCCTTGAGCTTGACCGTGCATCCATCCGCGTGGGTGTTGCCAGAGACCGGCGTCGAGTAAGTGGCGATCCCAGGAGTCGGGCATTTCGGGAATGGCTTCGTCATTCCAGTCAGGGCCGCCTCGGCCGCCGGGGTGGTGCGATACCTTGCCAACGGATACGGTACGGTAGCCATTTTGGCGGAACCAAGCCGGCATGCTGGGCTGGAACGCCTTGGGGTTTTCGGCGAGTTTTTCGGCACGTTGGAAGAGGGCGGCATTGCTGGAGCTGCCGTACGTACCGGTCAAGAGCGCGAAGCGCGATGCACCGCAAGTGGGAGCTTGAACGTAGTGCTTGTAGAAAGCGCGTCCTTGGGAGGCAAGCTTGTCGATGTTCGGCGATTTGATGTAGTCGACTCCGAAGCAGTTGAGCTCGGGTCTAAGGTCATCAATGCAAATGAGGAGAATGTTGGGTTTCTTGGCGGCTGCCGAAAGGGGCAGCGTAGCGATTAGAATCAATAGGGGAACGAGACGTATTGGGTTCATTGAGTTGTTTTTGAAACGTCGGAAACGAAAGCGCAAGATCGCTTTGTTTGGGGTGATAGAGTAAAGGGATTAGGCATTTGTCGTTCTCACTCCAAGAGAGGGACCTTATTTGGCGAGGCACGAGCTATCTTTCTTTGACTTCGCGCAGCGAAGTCATCCTAGCGAAGAGATGACGTTTAAGCATTTAGTCATCGGCCTAGGAGTCTAGCTGCGCGAGCCAATAAGGATTTCCGACGAGTCGGAAAAAGGTTTTTGGAACTGATCGCTCCCCGAGGATATCTTATTGTCGGCTTCGTCGAAAGTATTTGTCCAATGGAAGTAAGCTGGTCCTAATGGAAGCAGAGAAAGATTGGTTTTGAGATCGCCTGGTCTCGTTTCATATCGTACTTATTTTTTACAGACACCCTTGATTTAATGGATCCCCACCCCCCAGCCCCTGATGGAGCTTTGTTTGCTCGCTTGCTCATAACCCACGAACGGCAAATGAGAACTTTGGTCCGTTCGATGATTCCTGGTTGTCGGGACGTTGATGAAATTATTCAGGATGCATCAGTGGCCATGTGGAAGAAATTCCATGAGTATGATGCCCACCGTCCGTTTGGTCCGTGGGCTTTGACGTTTGCTCGGTTTCAATCGTTGGCCTATTTGGAACGGCGTAAGCGGACGGCGGCCCGGTTGAGCGACGAGTCTTTGGAAAAGATAGCGGATTGCGCTGCATCGGATGCGCGATCGTGGGATGGGCGCGAATCGGATCGGCAAGTGGCGTTGGACGAGTGTATGGCTAAATTGACTCCGAAAGAGACGCGTTTGCTAGGACGCCGCTATGGGGATGGGCTGACGGTGACGGAAATTGCGGAGAGCGGCGAGTTTCGAGGGAGTCGTGAAGCCCTCTACAAAACGTACGCTCGTTTGTCGCGGCGGTTGCTAGACTGCGTGCGCCTTAAGGGAGATTCGATTAATTAGATTGGGGAACATAGGAAAATGGACTCGAATCGAAAAAACCAAGATTTAGTCAGGCGCATCGCCATTCTCGCGAGTCGCTTGGAAGATGGCGAAGATAACGCTGAAGCGGTAGACGAATTGGACGAGTTGATTCGTTCGGATAGGGAAGCGGCCCGTATTTATTTGGATACGATTCGAATTGCTACAGAGTTGCCGTATACGGATGTCATTGAATCGCGCGGGTTGGCAAACGAACTTTTACAGCCTCCATTGTCGCCAGTTCTTTCTTTTCCGGCTCGATTCGCTCGAATTGCGGTGTGGCCGATAGCTGCAGCCCTGGTGGTTGGGGTGTTTGTTTTCTCGCTGCGGAAAGCGGAGAATGGAATCGTTGAATCTCGGCCGACGTTAGCCCATTCGACTGAAACCGAATCGAAGCAAGGAGTGCCTCGCGAGATGCCTGGCATCGGCTCGGCGACTGTAGTGCATCCAGCCAAAACCGGTCGGGTAAAGGGAGGTGTGGTCGTATCGAAGGGCAGTATCCCGGAAACGGTTACGTTTAATGCCCATGTCCGCTCCATTCTATCTGAGAATTGCTTTTTTTGTCATGGTCCCGATGCCAATAAGCGTGAAGGCGAATTGCGTTTGGACTCTTTCGAAGACGCGATACGCGATCGGGATGGCTATCAAGTGATTGCTCCCGGTAACGCAGCCGAGAGCGAATTGATTCTTCGATTGCTCGAAGAGAGCGAGGAGGATGTTATGCCGCCGCCGGATTCGGGACGCGTTGTGACCGCCGAGCAGCGTCGAATTCTTGAGCGTTGGATTGAGCAAGGAGCCGAATACGAGGGACATTGGGCCTTTATTTCGCCGCTTCGCTCCGAAGTTCCTAAGCCGGAAAATTACGATTGGACGCGTAATCCAATAGATTCGTTTATATTGTCGCGGCTTGAAGAAGAGAGTATCGCTCCGTCTTCTGAAGCTGATCGCAGAACCTTGCTACGACGTCTTTCTTTGGATTTGATTGGCCTGCCTCCGACGCCTGAGGAGATTGCTTCATTTTTAAGCGATACTTTTTCTGGTGCTTATGAAAGGCAAGTCGAGCGTTTGCTGGCATCGCCGCATTTCGGCGAGCGTATGGCGTTGCCCTGGCTGGATGCGGCACGGTATGCGGACTCGAATGGCTTCCAGCAGGATGGCGATCGGCATGCCTGGCCTTGGCGGGATTGGGTGGTTGATTCGATGAATGAGAATAAGCCATTCGATCAGTTCACTATCGAACAAATCGCGGGCGATCTACTTGGTGAACCGACGAACGATCAGCTCATCGCGACCAGCTTTAATCGCAATCACATGCTCAATAACGAAGGTGGAGCGATTCCGGAGGAGCAGCGAAATAACTATGTATTCGATAGAGTGGATACTACGGCGACGACATGGCTAGGAATGACCATGGCTTGCGCCCAATGTCACGATCACAAATACGACGCATTGACGCAAAAGGATTACTATCGTTTCTCCGCCTATTTTAATAACGTGCCGGAAGGCGGAAGGGCGGATTACCGGGCTAATCGAATTATGCTAGCTGAACCAGTGCTCGAACTTCCAACGGAGGATCAAGCTAAAGAACGGGATGATTTTAAAGCCCGTATTCAAACAGAGAAAGAAAAACTCGAAGCGGCCGAGTTGGAGATAGCGGCGGCTCAGGTGAAGTGGGAAATTATTACTCGCGAGAATCCGCCGAAGTCCTTGGATCGGAATCGATTTCTACTATTGAGAAACACTGTGACAGAGGGTTCGGATGGCACGAATCCGTCCTTGCGTAGGTATTACTTGGAAAATGACGCGCCTGAGGAATGGAAGGCTATTCAGAAAACGATCAATCAGCTGAATAATCAGTTGGAGAAGGTTCAGGCGGGCATTGTCGCGGTCATGATTATGGAAGAACGCGAGGAGCGAAGGGAGACCTTTGTCCTGAATCGCGGCGACTACGAATCTCCTGGCGAAAGCGTGTTGCCGGGAACGCCGGAGGCGTTGTTCGACTTGGATACGGATGCACCGTCGAATAGACTTGGGCTAGCCGAATGGCTCGTTTCGCCTGAAAACCCGCTTACCGCTCGGGTGATCGTCAATCGTTACTGGCAGCATCATTTTGGAACGGGCTTGGTGAAAACAGCGGAAGATTTTGGAGTTCAGGGCGAGCAGCCTTCGCATCCGGCTTTGCTTGATTGGCTGGCGACGGAATTCGTAGAAACAGGCTGGGATATGAAACACATGCACCGTCTGATGGTAACGAGCGCGACTTATCGTCAGAGCTCCAAAGCGCGGCCCGAGTTGGTGGATGTCGATCCTGAGAATCGACTACTTGCCCGTGGCGCTCGGTTTCGCCTTCCGGCAATGTTGATTCGGGATTCGGCTTTGTTTGCCAGCGGGCTATTGAGAACGGATGTGGGAGGGCGTCCCGTTTATCCCTATCAGCCGGAAGGCCTATGGCACGAGTTTAGCTTTGAACAATTCAGCTATACTCCTTCGTCGGGAACGGATCTGTATCGAAGGAGCTTGTACACGTTCTGGCGTCGTACTATCGGTCCGCCAAATATGTTCGATAGTCCGAATCGCCAAGTTTGTCAGGTTAAAGGTGCCACAACCAATACGCCGCTCCATGCGCTAACGACGCTTAACGATCCGACTTTCGTCGAAGCGGCACGAGTGTTTGCCGAGAGAATACTGACTTACGGCGGCGAGACTGATGAAACTCGATTAAGTTATGCGTTTCGACAGGCTTTGGGTCGCGATCCGAGTGACGTGGAAGCCGGCGCGTTGAATACGGCCCTAGAACGATCCCGTTCGTATTACCGAGATAGTCCGGATGATGCTGCCGCTTTGGCCACTGTGGGCGAGAGCGATGCTCCGGAGGCGATCGCTATGGAAGAGTACGCTTCCTACACCAACGTGGCTCAAATCATTTTCAACACTGATGAATTTCTCACTCGAGAGTAACCTTACGTATCCATGAACCCCTTTTTCGAACGAGATATAGCGATAACAAGACGACAGTTCTTTTCTAGAACGGCAACTGGCTTGGGTGGTGCGGCCCTTGCGAGCATGGCGGGAGGCTTGGGTTTGAACGGCGCTACAGGGCAGGCCTCGGGCAGCGGTCCGATCGATGGTTTGCCTCACCATTTCGCCAAGGCCAAACGTGTCATCTATTTAATGCAGGGAGGTGGACCATCTCATGTTGACCTACTCGATCCGAAACCCGGGCTGTCGAAGTATAGGGGCGTGCAGTTACCAGATTCGGTTCGCATGGGTCAGCGCCTGACAACCATGACTTCGGGGCAATTGGAACTTCCCGTTCTGCCCTCGATCAAGCCCTTCCGTCGCTATGGAAATAGCGGTTTGGAATTGTCGGAGCTGCTTCCTTATACGGGTGGTATTGCTGACGATATTTGCGTTGTGAATTCCATGCATACGGAAGCCATCAATCATGCGCCTGCATGTACGTTTTTCCTCACGGGCTCGCAAATCCCTGGTCGCCCAAGCATGGGAGCGTGGGTGTCGTATGGTCTCGGAAGTGAGAATGAGAATATGCCCACGTTCGTGGCGATGACTTCGCGGGATCGCGAGAACTCCTGCGGGCAGCTCTTATTCGATTACTATTGGGGAAGCGGTTTCATTCCTTCTAAATACCAGGGTGTACGGTTTCGCGGAGAAGGGGATCCTGTGCTTTATTTGTCTAATCCTAAAGGTGTGCCGAGGGAATTGCGCAAAGGTCTGTTGAAAGACTTGGAGACTTTGAATCAACAGAAGTATGAGGATTATGGGGATCCTGAAACGGCGACGCGAATCGCCCAGTACGAAATGGCTTTTCGCATGCAGAGTTCGGTACCGGAATTGACGGATATCACCACGGAGCCGCAGCATATTCTCGATATGTACGGACCTGATGTGCACCGTCCTGGGTCGTATGCGCGCAATTGCTTGCTGGCCCGTCGCCTCGCGGAGAAAGGCGTTCGTTTTATTCAGCTCATGCATGCGGGTTGGGATCAGCACGGTAATTTGCCTACGCAATTGGAGATTCAATGCCGCGATACGGATCAGCCCTCGGCGGCCCTCGTTAAAGATCTTAAGCAGCGGGGTTTGCTTGAGGATACGCTGGTTATATGGGCAGGGGAGTTTGGACGCACGGTTTTTGGTCAGGGCAATATCGAAAACGAGACAAAGCACGGTCGAGATCATCATGGTCGGGCCTTCAGTCTCTGGATGGCTGGCGGTGGGGTGAAACCGGGGATTCGTTATGGCAAGACGGATGATTTCGCGTGGAATATCGTGCAAGACCCGGTGCATGTTCATGATTTTCAAGCTACGATCATGCATCTACTTGGAGTCGATCACGAACGTTTGACATACCGCTATCAAGGTAGACGTTTTAGGTTGACCGACGTTCACGGGAAAGTGGTTAAGGGACTGTTGGCTTGAGGGGATGTGTTGCCAACTAAGGTGAACGATTCAGGATTTAATTAATATATTGTCATGAATGATCCTAGTTTTTAAACCATAGGATATTAAACTACCCCAATTATGCCCCAATCGAAATTAAATCGCCGCACGTGGCTTCAAACAGCTCTGATAGGAGCAGGCGGACTCGTAGGATTGGACGTCTCGCAACCGATCGTTAAAGCAGCCCCAATTAGTCCGAAAGACAACATCAAGGTCACGAAGCTCGAGACCTTTGTTCTAAAGAATTCTTGGGTTTTCGTTAAAATATCGACGAATGCTGGGATAACCGGCTGGGGAGAGATGCTCAAGGACGATGCCAAGGCTTGCGCGGCGGGCGCATTGGAGGTGGGGGATTACTTGATTGGCAAGGATCCGCGTCCAGTGGTCCATCACTGGCAGGCTATTCACCGTGGAGCTTTCTATCGCGGAGGTCCTATCAAATCGGCAATTTCTTCGGGAATAGACCAAGCTCTCTGGGATATCGCAGGTAAGTGTTACGGCGTACCGGTTTACAAGCTACTCGGCGGCCCAACACGCGATAAAGCCTTCGTTTATGGCACTCCTGATAAGAAAACCGGCGTGAGGGCAATGAAAGTCGGCCCTAGCGCTGCTCGGAAAGCGTTTAAATATGCTGAAGGTAGCAAGTTTATTGGAGAGGTGGTTGAGCGATTTGGGGCCTTGCGTAAGAAGATGGGTGATGATGTGGATATCGGAATCGATTTTCATGGAGCGGTTCAGCCCACGACTGCCAGTGTTCTCATCAAGGAGCTCGAACCTTATAAACCTTGGTTTTATGAGGAAATTGTTCAGGCTCTTAATGTCGATGTGATGGCTGATTTGGCGAAAAAAACGCATATTCCTATAGCTACCGGCGAACGCGTATTTCTGAAATGGGGTTTTAGAGAGATACTTGAAAAAGGTGCGGCGATGATTTTGCAACCAGATGTCAACTACGCTGGCGGCATCACTGAATTGAAAGTAATCGCGGGTATGGCAGAGGCCTACTACGCGCCGATCGCTCCGCACAATCCAAATGGGCCATGTTCTCTTGCGGCGAGTCTGCAGGTGGCGGCCTGTATCCCTAATTTTATGGTTCAGGAGCGCGGAGATAGAGAGCACGATCTTCTCGCTGAGCCGATGCCTGCAGTTAAGGATGGGTATCGCCCGATCCCGACGGGTCCTGGATTAGGAATAACGATCGACCAAAATCGAATCGATGACGAGATTGGCGAACCTCGCGCGTACCTCCCTCAGTTCGATGAAGATGATGGGTCGGTTGTTGACTGGTAAGCTATTGGATGAGTCTTTAATCACCGAAGACCTTTCATTTTCTTGGAAAGTCTCCAATAAGAGCCGCCCTTTATAGTCATGTTTCTGCTGATTAACATATTGTCGCTCGTCTCGCTGAGGCGACATTCATCATGTTGGCGGGTCAATTATCTGCCTCGCAATCTCAAACAATTGAAAACGGACTTATTAGACTCTTTCTAAGAGACTGTTTTAAACGCCCGTAGTGCGGGAATTCTGAAGGTTTCAGCTAGGACCCGTGATATGCTGCGCTTGTTATGAGACTGATAATGCTTAGCTCGACGATTATTTCACCAGTTCGAGGGGGCGGACGGTTTCATGATGGGAATATTCGAGGCTAAAGGGTGCTCCAGGTGGACCTGTAGACTTCCGCGTCGTAGTATTCGAGAAGCTGGGTCAATCGTTTTTCATTTAGGATGAGAGCGATGGTGGCGAGGCCGTCCGCAAGGGCGCAGTTGGGGGCAAGGACGGTGGCACTGGCGGTTTCGGTTGGCGTTGGGTAGCCAGTTCTTGGGTCGAGGATATGCGAGTAGCGTATTCCGTCGATAACGAATGCTCGCTGGGAATGTCCGCTGGTTGCTAGCGAACGGTTTTTCAGAGGAAAGATGACTTCCGGTTTTCCTTGGCGTCTGTCGCCGCGTGGACTAGCGATTCCGATTTGCCAAACGGAGCCATCGATATAGGTTCCTTTCGCAGTGACTTCTCCGCCGATGTTTATGAGGAAGTTTTGGATACCGTTTGCTTCGAAGAGACGAGCGATAAGATCGGCTGCATATCCTTTGGCTACGGCAGAGCAATTGAGCTGTATTCCATCTTGGGTTTTTCGAAGGGTTCGATTTTTTCGATCGAGTATCAATTTCCGGTATCCGATCATATCAATACCGGCTTGGATTTCGCTTTCCTCGGGGACTTTTTTGTCTCTGCGCGTTCCGAACCCCCATAGTTCGATCAAAGGAGCAATTGTCGGGTCGAAGGCTCCTTCGGATCGTTCGGCGAGTTCGAGGCAGAGTTCGAGGATTTCGAAGGCGTAGACGGGGACGGGAACTGCTTCGTTGGCCGGCGCTTGGTTGAATCGATTAACCCAGCTATCCGGTCGCCAATTGGAGAGTTGCTTTTCGAAATGGTCGAGGAGGCTCTCGATCTCGGTAGTTAGCTCTTGGTGACGGACGTTTTGCTTGCTCCAATATTGAGCGGTGTAAAAAGTGCCCATCGCGTTGCCCTTAAGGTAATCGTCAGTCTGTGGACGCGAGCAGGAGGTGAGGATGAATAAAGGTAGACTAGGCCAAAGGGCGGCAAGCGTTGCGAAGGTATGGTAGCGAAGCTTCGATGGCATTTTATGGCCTTTGGATACGTACGAGTATTTTTTCGATGAGGTCGCGAGCAGTTGTCAGTTCGCTCGAGTCGTAGTAAATGTCGCCGCTTTGCTGACTACTGCTTCCACCATGGCCAACGAACTCCATCAGGTAGTATCGCTGGGCGGCATTGGGGTCGATGTATGCGCTGTAGTAAATGGAAGGTTGGCCGATGCCCGGCAAGGTGTAGCCACCTTCGTTGGTATCCTGGTCTGAGTGATAATGTTCGTTGGAGTCGTTGGGAACGTTGATTTCGACGGACAGGTAGAAGCCATTTGGGTCTTCGTGCAGGTAGTTTTCTATAGAAAAACTGTGTTCGGGGGTGGCTCCTGAATACGTGTCGATGTCGCCGTCTGGTTCGATCCCGGAGGCAAGAGTGAATTGATGGCGCCAGACGGGAAGGATGTCCACGCGTCGGCGTTCATTTCCGTCCCATTCGAAAGATTCTGAAAAGGCGCTTTCTTCCGAGACGAAGAAGGTTTCAATCAGGGCGCCGACGGATGATTCGGCCCAGATTGCGATCTGAGGACGAGCGCCTGAAAAGGGAGTAGGGAACTCCGCTACTGGATCGAAGGCGGATCCCCAATCGATTTCGACGAGGACGGAAGCATCTTGGCTGGTATTGCGTTTAAGTTGGGTTCGATTGTCTATCGATCTGATAGAAGCGCCGCTTTCGGCACGAAAAATGGTAGCTCGGTTTTTAGATTCGTAACCGATGGAGAGCAGTTGAGGTACGGGCCACCAGTTTGATAGGCAGGCGGAAAGCAGGTAGGCGCAAACGACGATAGGGAGGAGGAGTAATCGGATGGAGTTGGGGGATGAAAATGGTTTTCGCGGGCGCTGCTTGAGCATCTTTGCGAAGTATCCCAATCGAGATGAAAGGTGTAGTCCGACGAGAATTAGAATGAGCGAACCGAAAACGATATGTATTCGCGTGACTGCTAAACTAAACGGTTGAAAAAACCGTAACGCCGCGCTCGTCGCCAAGACGAGGAATGCAATGAGCAATGCAAAATTGACGAAGTGCTTCATTCTGTAAATTAATGAAGCTTATCGTATCGGACTGATCAATACAATTTTCCTGGCGATCGGGGTGAGCGATGCGATTGTTCAGGTGTCTTGATGGAAAATGCCAATCGGAGATCTGTCGCGACCTTCGAAGAGCCTCTCAGGTGGAGTATCCGCAGAGGGTTCTTAGCTCGGTTATGTACTTTTCTCCGATATTAGCGGGGTCAGCCTTGTGCTTAATGCAGAGCGCCGCTCCGAAGCCGGTTGCTACGCCCATTTGACCGCAGGTGTTCATTACGCGTGGACCACCCAGGCCGATATGCGTGCAACTGAAGCAACGTCCAGCCATTTGTAGGTTGGGCACGTCGCGGGAGTAGAGAGAACGATAGGGAATGTAGTAGTAGGTGTTCTTGATTTTTTGAAAGATCGCTTCGGAAAGGAAGTCCACTGGACGGCCAAGTAATTTTTCTTGGTAGTGGACGTCGATTTTACGTTTTTCGGTAACGACGGTATCAGGAAACTCGATGGAGTCGCGGGCATCTATACCGGTGAAAATGTGGGCACCTATGATTCGTCGTGATTCGCGTTTACCGACGAGGAAAGAAATCCAGTCTAGCTCCATATTGGCATTTTGGCGATGCTTGATGGCGTTCGAATAGGAACCGTAAATCGCTCGAAACATATGGTCGCGAATCGTTTCGGCATCGTGGATCTGGTGGAGGTCGTTGTGGGAATATTCCCACTGCCATTCGCCTTCTGTAGCGACATGATTGTTGGCCACTGGCTTTGCCCACGGCACGGTCGGGAAGTCTACGCGCCGATCGGTTTTGCGGGTGTACCACATAACGCTCGATCCCATGACGCGATTATCGGGCTTTTCTGGAGACCAAAGCTCGCCGTGCTCATCCCATCCTTCGTTAAATTCGTGTTTCGATTCGCGGCCGTAACGGAATTCGGCACCGGCCATATAGCCAACCCATCCGTCACCGCTGCTGTCGATGAATTGATCGGCGGTGAAACGTTTAAGAGTACCATTCGCGGTTTCAATTGCATTGACCGCGTGGATACGTCCCTCCTGCATTTCAACGGAGACCATCGTGTGGCTGAGGAAGTAGTCGACGTTGCGCAAGGAGGCCATGTTGCCCATTCGATTAATGTCGGCGTCTAGGGCTAGGGGGTCGGAGTTCGGGTAGTGAGGCGTATCGATCTTTTCGAGGATATCGCCGGCTTGACCATGAATGCCTTCGGTGTGAACGCGAATTTCGCTGCTGGCGTTTCCGCCGAGTACCGGGCGGTTGTGGATGACGGCTACTTTCGTTCCTTGGGAATCTGCTGCGATGGCAGCCGCGCAGCCGGCAATTCCGCCGCCGACGATGATGAGGTCGAAGTGTCCTTGGTCGACTGCGCTTGAGGGTAGGCCTACTTTTTCTCTCCTCCAGCGTGGTAGCGTCTTGCTGTCGATCGGGGGAGTGTCGTTGGAGTCTAGGCTGAAATAGATTGCCGAGCAGCGACCTTCGAATCCGGTTAGGTCTTGCAGGGAGATCGAGGTTGAGAGCTGGTCTTTTCCAACGTCTACGGTTCCTCCTGATTGCCAAGTCCAGTCGGTTTCGGTTCCTAGGGTTTCCGGAAGCGGCTTGTCTCCGAGAAGTACTTTGAATTGCCCGGGCGATTCCCATTCGCCAGGGCACCAGTCTTTGGTCAAAACCCAAGCGTGGTAGCGTCCTGTTTTCGGGAAGACTATATTAGCGCTGGCGTTTTCGACTGGATTGCCGAGTCCGTGAGCTAGGAGGTAGCTGAATCCGAGGTGGTTTTCGAATTGGTTGTCGAGCATCCAGCCGCCGAGTTTCTTAAAATGGGCGGTCTCGACGAGGACCGAGGAGCGGTCGTTCGACTTAGCAGTCTTACCGAAAAGAGGATGGGTGGCCAGTAGCGAAACCGATGCTAGACTGAGTTGGCTGATGAAATTTCTGCGTGGTAGTGTCATGATGATCTTTCCGTTTTTGGAGGCGATTAGTTAGAAAGGGTTTATCGTCCTGTAAAAGCCGACCTGATTTAGTAGACTCCCGTTAATTAGGGAAGTTTCGAGGGCTTTTCGAGTCAATAGTTGACCTGTAGTCGGTTTAATTGCGTGGGGTTTTACGAGCTATGCGGATTGAGAAAATGGGAATTTGGGGATCGAAGGGATTGATTCCGTTGGGATACGAGTGAAAAAGCCAGCTACCTGCTAAGTGGCGACTGAACAAATTAGTCAGATCCTAATCGGGAATGAGATTGTTTGGCTTTGGTTACGCGGGTTGGCGATTTCTGAGTTTTAGCTTTCCAATACACCCGGTTTGTGAAAAACAAACACGTGTAAGTTTTTTTGAAGATTCTCTTCCTCTTAATCCCGTATTCTTGTTTTTCTATGGATAGAAGCATATCCTTTTTTTCACTTGGCGCTTTAGTGGGTGCGCTTTCGGCCACGTTTGTTTTTTCTTATCTCGCTGCCGATAGAGTTGAGGGCGATGACGCTGCTAAAGTGTTGAAACTCGCGCATGGTTTGGACACGGGTCATCCAGTGCATTTGGGAATGGAGCGAATGCAGGAGCGGGTGGCCGACTTGTCTGGAGGGCGACTGAAAATCGATATTTACCCGAGTGGCGTGCTGGGGTCGGAGGTTCAGTGCATTGAGCAGTTGCAGAGCGGCGAGCTCGCTATGACGAAGACGTCGACCGCCGCGATGGAGACCTTTATTCCGGCGCTTGGCGTATTTGGCGTTCCGTATCTTTTTGATAACGAGGGGCATTATTGGAATGTCATCAATGGTGAAATCGGCAGTGATTTGCTGGCGATCGGTAAAGAGTCTGGTCTGTTCGGGCTTTGCTTTTACGATGCTGGCAGTCGTAATTTCTATAGTACGGATAAGCCGATACGCAGCCCTGCTGATTTGAAGGGTATGAAGATTCGGGTGCAAAATAGTCGCATGGCGATCGCCATGGTCGAGGCCTTGGGTGGCTCGCCTACGCCGATCGCTTGGGGCGAACTTTACTCGGCACTCGCGCAGGGAGTCGTTGATGGTGCGGAGAATAACCCGCCGAGTTTCGAGAGTAACCGTCACTATGAGGAATGCCGTTACTTTACTCCCGATGCTCATACGCGCGTTCCGGATCTACTGATGATAAGTACTCCGGTATGGGAATCGCTCAGCGCTCAGGAGCGTGAGTGGCTTCAAGAGGCTGCGGACGAATCGTCCTCGTATCAGCGGGAACTGTGGACGGAGAAAACGAAGGAATCGATTGCCAAGGTGATTGCGGCGGGCGTCGAAATCGTGGACTGCGATCCGAGCGCTTTTCAGGAAGCCTGCGCTTCAATTGCGGATACGCTCGTTGGGACTCCTGTCGAGCCATGGTTTAAGAAAATTAAATCGGCCAATTAGGAATGACTGTAGTAAATAATTCACTATTGGCTCGAGCAAAAGCGTTTCGGCATGGGTTGACCGCATTCTTGAAATGGGTGGTTATCGCGCTGATGTTTCTGTTGGTCGTCGATGTGCTGTGGGGAGTGATTTCTCGGTACGCTTTTGGGCAGCAGGCGAAGTGGAGCGAGGAGCTAGCGAGGATGCTACTCGTATGGGTGTCGCTCTTCGGGGCGAGTGTCGCGTTTGGAATGAAGGCGCATTTAGGTTTGGATTATTTTGCGGAAAAGCTTCATCCGGATGCCGGAAAATTGAATCGCGTGATCGGCGCGGTGATTTGCTTGGCATTCGCTGTAGTGGTTTTTCTGATTGGCGGTTTGAACTTGGTTCGGAATACGATTGATTCAGGCCAGACGATGGTGGCTCTGCCGATTGCAAAATGGTGGGAGTATGCGGCTTTGCCGGTGAGCGGTTGTTTTATGGTGGTATTCTTGATCGAGCAATTAATCGAGGTAGTCATGATTCCGGTCGATTCAGGAAAGGAGGGCACGAAATGATCGAAGTAATATTCGTACTGGTCGTCGTTTTCATGATTCTCCTAGTCATGAATGTTCCGATTGCTGTTGCGATCGCCGTGGCTTCGATGTTGGCAATGCTACTCGAAGGTTATGATTCGAGCTTAATGGTGGCTTCTAAAATGGCGAATGGGATCGATAGTTTCGCTCTGCTGGCAATTCCGTTTTTCATTCTGTCGGGAGTGTTGATGGGAAGAGGTGGGATGGCCCGACGATTGATGGATCTCGCGGCGACTTTGGTAGGGCGTTTTCCGGGTGGTCTGGGATATGTAAATACGCTTACTTGCATGCTCTTTGGGTCGATCTCGGGGTCGGCTGCGGCTGCGGTTACCTCGATAGGCGGATTCATGCTGCCGGAAATGAAAGCCAAGGGTTATAACAACGAGTTTAGCGTGGCGATCACAACTACGGCAGCGACTACTGGACTCCTTATTCCTCCGAGCAATATTATGATCGTCTACGCGGTTGCTTCGGGGTCCGTTTCGATCGCGGCCATGTTCATGGCGGGAGTTTTGCCGGGAATATTGATTGGCCTGCTGTTGATGGCGGTTTGTTTTATCATTGCGAAGCGTACTCATCTCGAAGCGGGCGATCGTTCGACGATAGGTGAAATCTGGACAGCGTTTCGACGGGCCTTTTTTAGTATGCTTCTGCTCGTAATCGTGATCGGCGGTATATTGAAAGGCGTATTCACCGCGACCGAGGCTTCGGCTATCGCCGTGGCTTATGCGTTCATGCTCTCGGTTGTTTTCTATCGGGAGGTTAAGCTAACGGAACTTCCGGAAATATTGTTGCAGACAGGGGTGACTACGGCGGTGATTATGCTCCTGATAGGAGCGAGTTCGGGAATGTCGTGGATCATGACAATTACGAATATTCCACAAACAGTTTCTGCGACCCTGCTTGGATTGTCGGACAATCCATTGGTTATCATGTTAATGATCAATTTGCTTTTGTTGTTCGTCGGTACGTTCATGGATATGACCCCAGCTGTCTTGATTTTTACGCCTATTTTTCTGCCGATTGCGGAAGTGCTCGGGATAGATCCGGTTCATTTCGGGATTATTCTGATTGCGAATCTGTGTATCGGTTTGTGCACGCCACCGGTGGGAACTTGCTTGTTCCTTGGTTGCGGAGTGGGGAAGACGACGATTGCTCGGGTAACGCCGTTCATGATACCGTTCTTCATCGCAATGTTTATCGGGCTGATGCTTATCTCGTATGTTCCAGCTTTATCAATGTGGCTGCCTCGCGTATTCGGACTTTGATTATGTTTAGCTCTGGCAATCGTTTCTAATGAGTAGATAGCGAAATGTTGGTTGGACCTGGGAGTAGTGCTAGCGAGAGCTAGAAAGAGGTAGAGTTAGATACTTTTTATGTATCATCAAAGTGTCCATAGTGAGTTTGGTTTCTGTAATTTAGATATATGAAAATTCATTCTTTTTTTGGTCTGTTTGCGGTTGTTTTTTCGAGTTGGTCTCATGGGGAAGCGTTAAGGAATAAGGCAGAGGCTTCTTTGCTGAAGGGCGTGGCGTTTTTCTATTCGATCAATGTTCATGGCGGTTATGTCTATCATGAGACGCCGGACCGTTCTCTTCGTTGGGGCGAGGGGCCAGTCGGTGCCGATACGGTCGAAGTGCAGCCGCCAGGAACACCGGCGGTGGGGCAATCGTTTTTGAGAGCTTATCAGACAACGGGGAATAATCGGGCTCTGGCTGCGGCTAAGGACGCGGCCTATGCTTTAATTCGCGGGCAAAATCAGTATGGCGGATGGAATCATACGATCAACTTTGCGGATCTAAGCGATGAGACGGTTAGTTTTGACGATAACCAATCGCAATCGGCAGTCAGCTTCTTGATCGCATTGAATCAGGAAGTTAACGATCGGCGCATAGCGGCAGGGACAAAACGAGCGGTTGAAATGATGGTAGAGACTCAGTTGGACAATGGAGGGTGGCCTCATAAATATCCGGAACAGGGAAATTATCATGATTACGCGACTTTCAATGATGGCGGTATTAATGACTGCATTCGCGTTATGATTGAGGCGTATCAATATTACGATGACGATGAGATTGAGAAAAGTCTCCGCAAAGCGGCTCGTTTTCTAATGATTTCCCAGCTTGCTCCGCCTCAGCCTGGGTGGGCACAGCAGTATAATGAGTTTCTTCAGCCCGCTTGGGCTCGTACATTCGAGCCGCCTTCGGTTTGCCCGTCGGTTACGATCAAGAATATCGATACATTGATCGATTTGTACTTGGTTCTGGGTAATAGCGATTACTTGGAGCCTATTCCCGATTCCTTGAGATGGCTCCATGATATACGGATGGAAAATGGAAACTGGGCGCGTTTCGTCGAGATTGGAACGAATAAGGCTCTTTACTATGATCGCGATCGGATTCGAGTGGATGGTGTGGCAGAGCTTCATCCTGAGCGTCGCAATGGATACGCATACGAGACGGATATTTCATCTCGAGTAGAAATGGGGGAGAAACGCTATCGGAAGGCGATGGACCTTGGACGTAAGGAATTGATGGCGGAGGAACGACCGGAGCTATCAAAAAAGAAAATTGCAAAACGCCTGAATTCTCTTTCAGTATCCGTGGAAAAGATACTTGGGAGCCAGGAATCCTCAGGAGCCTGGATGACGCTTGGCGATCGTTTTAAAAAGAAGATGCCAGAAGGCGTTCGCTGGAACGGCCAATACGAAATCATGGACCGAATTAGCAGTTCGGTTTTCAATCGGAACGTTGCAGTTCTATGTGAGTACATTGAACTGAGCGAGCAGTTAAGCGCTCGCTAGCGGATTAATACGCCCGGTTTATTCCCTCCGGGTAAATACCTTTAAGCTTGTCGCCGATCTTGAGCCTGTCGAAGGGCTTCGTTGCTACCTTTGAAATACCTTGGGGCTTGCCCCGGGGATGCTTTATTTTTCCACCGCAAATAGCGTGGGTGAATTAAAAATAATCATGCCTGTATTTGTTCGCTTTCTGAAAAGCATCCCCATGAACGATTGACTTCGATTTATGGTGATGGGGTAATGGAAGGGAGGATAGTCACTCCCTTACCCGCTTCGTCCACATGTTACGACCCGCTTTATCAGCCATAGCCTTGATTGTGTCTCTGCTTCCAGGGGCGCTTGCTGGGGCGATTGAGACGATTGATTTCAATCGTGATATTAGGCCGATTCTGTCTGAGAAGTGTTTCCATTGCCATGGTCCCGATCCGAGCGAGCGTAAGGGGGGGCTTCGGGATTCCGGGGGACTGCGTCTGGATACGGAGGAAGGTTCTCGGATGGACCTCGGCGGTTTCGCGGCCTTGATCCCCGGAGATCTGGAGCAAAGCGAACTCGTAGCTCGGATCAAGGATATCGAGGATCCGATGCCTCCTGAGGAATCGCACAAGGCGCTTAGCCTGGAGGAGGTGAATTTGCTCGAGCGATGGATCGTAGAGGGAGCGGAATATTCGGCTCCCTGGACCTACGAACGGCCGATTAAAACCGAACTGCCGCGGGTTGCCGATGAGGCGTGGCCAATCAATCCCGTCGATCGCTTCGTCTTGGCTCGATTGGAAAACGAAGGACTGGCTCCCTCCCCGGAAACCGAACCGGTTACGTTGATCCGTCGGCTCTATTTCGATTTAACTGGGCTACCGCCCACGCCCGATAAGGCGGCTGCGTTCGTCAATGGCGAAGCGACCTTGGAGCAGGTGGTCGATGACCTATTGGAATCGCCGCATTTTGGCGAACGCATGGCGATGTACTGGCTGGATCTGGTGCGCTATGCGGATACGGTCGGCTATCATGGCGACCAAGACCACAACATCTCTCCCTATCGAGATTATGTGATTCGTTCGTTCAACGAGAATCTACCTTTCGACCAATTCACTCGCGAGCAGCTGGCGGGAGATTTGCTCGAAGCGCCGACGAAATGGCAGAATGTTGCCTCGGGCTACAATCGACTGCTGCAAACGTCCCATGAAGGGGGTATCCAAGAAAAGGAATACAATGCGATTTACGCTGCTGATCGCGTTCGCAATGTTTCGGCGGTATGGATGGGGGGGACTTTGGGCTGCGCTCAATGCCACGACCACAAGTTCGATCCCTACACGACGAAGGATCATTATTCGATGGCCGCGTTCTTTGCGGATATTCACGATGCGGGTTATAATGGCAATTCACTGCCGACGAATCGGCCCCCGGAGATGTTGTTCCTTTCGGATGCCCAAGAGCTCGAGCTCAAGCGAATTCGAGACGCCAAGAAGTTGCTGGCTGGGAAGGATACATGGGGACGTATCGAGGGCTTGGAGGCTGAAAAAGCTGATCTAGAAGCAGCTCTCAAAATCGGTAAGCAGTCTAAAAAAGAGGTTCTCGAAGCAATCGCGGTTTTAGAGGAAGAAATGACAGAATGCATTTCCAAAGCGAAGCGGGACAATTGGAATGCTTTGGTTGAACGGGAAAAAACGCATTTGAAGCACGGTCGTTGGACGATGATCACGGAGGCCCAAGAGCCGAGAACAATGCGGGTGTTGCCGCGTGGCAATTGGCAAGACGACAGTGGCGAGATTGTTTCGGCAGCCATCCCCGAGTTTCTGGGTAACATCGATATACCAGAGAATCAGTTTGCGACACGTCTCGATTTAGCTAACTGGCTGACCGATGCTGAAGGAGGCGTTGGCGGGTTGACAGCTCGGGTATTCGCGAATCGTTTCTGGTACCTATTATTCGGTAGCGGGATTTCTTCTTCCCTGGCTGATTTTGGCGGACAGGGCCAGCCGCCAGCCAATCCTGAATTATTGGACTACTTGGCGGTGTCATTCTACGAGAATGACTGGGATTTAAAACGCTTTATTCGTTTGCTGGCAACGAGCCGTGCCTACCGGCAATCCTCGATTGCCTCGGAGGAACTACTCGAACGCGATCCCTATAATCAGCTCGTGGCCCGGCAGTCTCGGTATCGGCTGCCCGCCGAAATGGTGCGAGACAATGCTCTAGCGGTGAGCGGCTTGCTGGTAACCGAACTCGGAGGTGACAGCGTGAAGCCGTATCAGCCGGAAGAATACTACCGGCATCTGAATTTTCCTGAACGTAGCTATACGTCGCACGAAGATGCGCGGCAGTGGCGCCGAGGGGTCTATGTTCATTGGCAGCGTATGTTTCTCCACCCGACCATGAAAACGCTTGATGCGCCGAGCCGCGAAGAGTGCGTTGCCGAGCGCTCGCGTTCGAATACGCCCAATGCGGCGCTCGCTCTGCTCAATGATCCAACCTTCGTCGAGGCCGCACGCGTATTTGCCGAACGGATTCTCGAGGAAGGCGGCGCTTCGATAGAAGAGCGTATGGAATTTGCCTTTAAACTCGCCTTGACGCGTAGACCTGATTCCGACGAACGAGCGGTTTTCCGATCCTTGTTGGAATCGACGGAGGCGATTTACCGGACAGATCCGGCCGCGGCCGCTGCGCTGATTGAAACGGGTCGGGCGCCTCGCTCGATGAATCTTTCGAATCTCGAGCTCGCGTCATGGACGTCGGTGGCTCGAGGCCTGCTCAATCTCAATGAAGCGATAACGCGCAACTGAACGAATCGCTATGAACCCTTTAACGCGACGCGCATTTCTCGGTCAGACCGGACTAGGACTCGGATCTGCGGCCCTCGGATCTCTCATGGGGTCGACGTCTTTTGGCGCGAGCGCATCCAACATCCAACTACCTCGGTTTGCCGCCAAGGCCAAGCGGGTTATCTTTCTCTGCATGGCGGGAGGTCCCTCCCATCTCGAGACTTTCGATTATAAGCCGGACCTTAACAAGCTCGATGGAAAACCTATGCCGGAGTCATTTACCCGCGGTCAGCCCATAGCCCAGCTTCAGGGGCAAGAGCTTAAGGTGCTCGGGCACCAGACCGAGTTTAATCGGTACGGAAAAAGCGGTCAGTTGATCAGCGACTACCTTCCCTGGACGGCTAAGATGGCGGATGATATCGCGATTATTCGTTCCATGGTGACCGAGCAAATCAATCACGATCCCGCTCATACGTTCATGAATACAGGCACCGCTATTAGCGGTCGGCCATCGATGGGTTCTTGGGTCAATTACGGTCTAGGATCGGAGTCGGAGGATTTGCCAGGGTTCGTCGTGCTGACGAGCGTCGGCGGCCGCAATCCTCAGCCGATCGCCTCGCGCCAGTGGTCTTCGGGATTTCTTCCAAGCCGTTTTCAAGGTGTGGAGTTTAATGCTTCGGGCGACCCAGTACACTACGTTAGCAATCCGAAAGGCGTATCTCAGAAGCAGCAGGCTGCATTGGTTGATGCGATCGGCCAGCTGGATCGCAAGCGCAACCTAATGGTTCGAAACCCGGAGATCGAAACCCGTATTGCGGCCTACGAAATGGCCTATCGCATGCAGACCTCGGTTCCTGGATTAATGGATGTGTCGGACGAACCTCAGAGCGCCCTCGATCTCTACGGAGCGACCCCAGGCGATGGCTCCTACGCGTCCAATTGCCTTTTGGCACGGCGCTTGGCCGAACGAGGCGTTCGCTTTATACAACTTTATCATCGCGGTTGGGATCATCACGGCGACCTCAAGAAATACATGGATATCTGTTGTGGTCTGACAGATAGGCCGACTTGGGCTCTGCTGACCGACCTAAAACGGCGCGGCATGCTCGAGGATACGCTGGTCGTCTGGGGAGGCGAATTTGGACGCACACCCATGTTCCAGGGCAAAGGCGATGCGGGCCGCGATCACCATATAAAAGGATTTTCCATGTGGATGGCAGGCGGCGGAGTCAAAGGTGGAATCAGCTACGGCTCGACGGATGAACTTGGATATAGTGCGATCGAGGATGTTGTGCACGTACGCGACTTGCACGCAACCATGCTGCACCAACTTGGGATCGACGCCAAACGATTCGCCTATCCCTTTCAGGGCTTGGATATGAAGCTCACTGGGGTGGAAGCCGCAAATGTGATTAGGCCGATTTTGGCATAGCGAGTGTCTTGAACAATTGAATAAAACGTTTCTTGAAATGCAGCCCTTGTATTCGTGTCGGAGTGACGGTCGTGTTTCGCTTTTCCGTTTTGCTTGGAGTGTCGATAGTGTTGTTGCTTGCTAGTTGGTTGCTCTGTATCTTTGATTCGAACCTACCTCTGAAATATGGTCCCCATTGCTATTAAAATCGATCCTGCGGACAATGTAGCTATCATTGCCAATGATGGTGGGTTGCAAGCGGGGACGGAAGTTTTAGGAAGCGTTGTTCTGAAGGATTTTATTCCGCAGGGGCACAAGGTTACGCTTTTGGATATCGAAGCGGGGGAAGGGGTTGTTCGTTATGGGGAGGTGATTGGGCAAGCGATAGAAAGTCTCTCTGCGGGCTCATGGCTGCATGATCGTCATATTCGTATCCCTGAAGCACCTGCTTTGGAGGACCTGCCTTTGGCGACGAGAGAAGCGAAGAATCGTCCTGCCCTTGAGGGGTATACATTTGAAGGATACAGGAACGCGGATGGTTCTGTCGGGACGAGAAACGTTCTCGGGATAATGACGAGCGTTCAGTGTGTGACCGGGGTTGCGGATCATGTGGTTCGCAAGGTTAAATCCGAACTGCTTCAAAAATATCCGAATGTTGATGATGTGATTGCGATTACGCATTCGTATGGGTGTGGGGTCGCCATTCAGGCGCCCAATGCGGCGATACCGATTCGTACGTTGATGAACTTGGCTAAAAACCCGAACCTCGGTGGAGAGGTATTGGTGGTGGGTTTGGGGTGTGAAAAGCTTCAGCCCGGACGCTTGGTTCCCAAGGGGAGCGATGTGGAGGCTAACGTGGTTTGCTTGCAGGATATCCATGAGGATGGCTTCGAAGGAATGATCGCCCGCATTATGGAAATGGTTGAGACTCGGCTTGCGCGTTTAGACAAACGTAGTCGGGAGACCTGTCCGGTTAGCGATCTTGTGATCGGCGTTCAGTGCGGAGGGAGTGATGCATTTTCGGGTATTACGGCAAACCCGGTTGTAGGTTTCGCTACCGATATGATCGTCCGTTCGGGAGGGACTGTTTTGTTTTCCGAAGTAACGGAAGTACGCGATGCGGTTCATTTACTGACCCCTCGGGCGGTGAACGTAGAGGTAGCGAAAACGCTTCTCGAAGAGATGTCATGGTACGACAACTACTTGGAGGAGGGGAATTCTGACCGTACGGCGAACCCTACTCCCGGCAACAAGCTCGGCGGTCTTTCGAATATCGTCGAGAAAGCATTGGGCTCGATTATAAAATCGGGAACGAGTCCGATTTCGGATGTGCTTGGTCATGGAGAACAAGTGAAGAAGAAGGGACTGGTTTTCGCGGCAACGCCAGCGAGTGATTTCGTATGCGGAACGCAGCAGTTAGCCTCTGGGATCGCGCTTCAGGTTTTCACGACAGGCAGAGGCACGCCGTACGGATTGGCGATGGCTCCAGTAGTGAAAGTTTCGAGTCGGACAGCTTTGAGCAAACGATGGTTCGATTTAATCGATCTAGACGCTGGAAGGATAGCGACGGGCGAGGCTGACATCGAGACGGTTGGCGAAGAGCTGTTTCGAATGATCCTAGACATCGCGAGTGGAAGGATCCAAACCGCTGCTGATAAATTGGGTTTGGCCAACGATCTTGTCGTATTCAATCCGGCTCCGATTACGTGACAAGTAGGTTAAGCGACTAATTGGTAGAGTCGACTTCGGTTCGCCAACCATCGTGTAGGCGTCGGAGTTGTTGGACGATTTCTGGATAATGAGCCGCTACGTTTTTGGTTTCGCCCGGGTCTTCGACTAAGTTGTAGAGATGTACCCCTTGGGCAACATAGAGGGCTTCCTTTTTTGCCAGATTGGCAGCCTTGGCTTCATCCTCGGTTACCATGAGTTTCCAATTTCCGGACCTGACCGACCATTGGAACCCGAGGTCCCAATGAAGGATCCGATCGCTATTCGATTTGGTTCGTTTCCCACTTAAGGCATCGACTTGAGTGACTCCATCGAAGGCATCGTTTTCGTAAGGAATGCCGCACCATTCGAGCACCGTGGGTGCGATGTCGAGGTGAGAGAAGATTAGATCGTTGTTGGTCTTTCCGGCTGACACGTGATTTGGGTAGCGCACGAGGGTCATGGTGCGTGTGCCGCCTTCGAATAGATGATACTTACTGCCTTCGAGCGGACCGTTTTCCGCCCAGTCGGATGTGCAGCCACCGTTATCGACCGTGTAGATAACGATGGTGTTGTCTTCCATTGAAGTGCGTTTCAAGTGGTCGAGAATCCTTCCGATCGCAGCGTCCATGAGTTCGAGCTGAGCGAGGTACCAACCGCGACCCTCCGGTAGAGTATGGCGATGGACGCCATCGTACCATTCGTTGTAGATTTTGGTGGCTTCAGCTTTGCTTAGTCCCTCTGGGTGTTTGAGATCTTCCAATACCGGCAGGCCGCGTTTTTCCAATTCTTCGGGTGGAAGTTGCCAAGCGAAGTTGTGAACGGCGTTGTATGCCATTTGTACGAAGAATGGCTTATCTGAAGGTTCAGCTATAAAGTCGATTGCTTCGTTGGTCCAATCGTCGGTGGTGAAACCTTCCCAGTCTTTGAGGGCTCGGTCGTTGTCCCACATCGTTTCCATCGCCATGCGTTGGCTATGTTCGGCACGCTTTGACTCGGAATGATAGAGATAGTGGATGCGCCCTCCAATTGAACCGAAGAAGCGATCGTATCCTAGGCCGAGGGGAAAATCGTGCTGGCTCGGTTTGGATCCGCGGTTGCCGACAAAATGGTGTTTTCCTATGTGCGCGGTTCGGTAGCCTGCTTGTTGGAGTCGAGCAGGGAGGGTTTTCGTAACCTCGACCTCGTTCATTCCACGACCACCTCCGTAGTGAAACGCGCCGAAACGAGCTTGGTGAAGTCCGCTCGTCAGTCCCATGCGGGAGGGGCTGCAAATTGCGCTGGTAGCATAGGCGTTCGTAAGCGTTGTGCCTTCGGATGCAATACGATCGAGTACGGGAGTCTTGATGTCGTCGCGAAGTCCTCTAAAGCCGAAATCGACGTATCCTTGGTCGTCAGCAACGATGAGAAGTATGTTTGGCTGCTTTGCGGCTGCGGCTACCTGTGTGATTGCAAGAAGGCCTAAGATTAAGATCGATTTTCTGATTAGATTGATTGTCATGGGGAAAGAGTGTCTAGGACTAACCATTAGAGCTGGATACCTTATTGGGCTAGAAAAAACCTTTTATTGGAGTTCGTTCCTTCGCTGTGTGGATCGGTCAACTCTGATTTTATAGAGCTAGATGAAAGAGTGACGTTGCAGCCAAATTTTCTCATGCACCACAAAAAAATGAAATACCTTCTTCTTTTAATCGTAGCTTTGCCGCTTGGCGCTGCTGATCAACGTCCCAATATTGTTTGGATCTTCACGGAAGATATGAACGATTGGATGGGTTGCTATGGCGACTCTACAGTACCTACTCCGAATATCGATCAGCTCGCGGCAGAAGGTATGCGTTTCGATCGAGCGTACATGCCAGCGGGCGTTTGTTCGGCAACGCGGTCGGCGATCGCTTATGGCGCCATGCAGACGAGTTTGGGCGTTCATAATCATCGCAGTTCGCGTCAGCGAGTTCCGGGCGAGGTGATTGATCTGCCCGAGAAGTACCGCACCGTTTATCAGCAATTGCGAGACAGCGGCTACTATGTCGTTAACAATGGTCCTAAGAACGATTTTAATTTCACGTGGGCAGTTGAAAAGGGCACTGATGGAGCCGCGAAGCAGATGAAACGCTTCAAGACTGGGTATGGCACGGGTGCCCGCCTGACAGAGGACAAGAGCGAGCTTCTCTATGATGTAAACATAGAGACTTGGGCTCCGTCTGGACCGGTGTTCAAAAACCGTCCTAAGGATAAGCCGTTTTTCGTTCAGTTTCAATTGGCTGGTGGAAAAAATAACGGCAACTACACCGGCGTTGAGAAATTAAAAAAAGGTAGTGGGAAAACGCATACGGATCAGTCGAAGATTGAAGTGATGCCCTATTATCCCGATATTCCGTCAATTCGCAGAGAGATCGCTCATCACTATGATACCATTCGCCAAACGGACGAGGAAGTCGGAAAAATTGTCGATATGCTTAAACGGGAGAGGGTTTATGATAATACAGTCATTTTCTTTTGGACCGATCATGGGATGAAGCTATATCGCGACAAGCAATGGCTGTATGAAGGCGGTATTCGTGTACCGATGATAGCAGTCGGTCCGGGCGTAGAAAAAGGCGCGGTACGGAAGGACCTTGTGAGCGGTATTGATATTTCGGCGACAACGTTGGTTTTAGGCGGAATTGAAAAACCGGTCTGGGTTGAAGGTGAGGATCTGTTCGCTGAAGGATTTAAGCGGAACTATGTGATTTCCGCTAGGGATCGTTGCGATTTCACGATCGATCGCGTTCGGGCGGTGACGACTCAACGTTTCAAGTATTTGAAGAACTTTATGACGGATCGTCCGTTTATGCAGGCTCAGTATCGTGATGGAAGCGATTATTTGGTCGATGCCCGCAAGTCTTACAATGAAGGGAAAATGAATGCGGCCCAGCGCTTTTCGTGGGCTCCGAAGCGCGTTGCGGAAGAGCTTTACGATCTCAAAAACGATCCATTCGAGATTAACAACTTAGCCGATGACCCGAAGTACGCGAAGCACCTTGAAAGACATAGGAAGATATTAATGCGTTGGATGAAGAAAACGGATGACAAAGGGCAGTACCCTGAAACGGTTGTCGCCCTAAAGGGTGTGCTTGAGCAGTGGGGTGATCAGGCAGTGAATCCTGAATACGAAAGAGCGAGAAATTGAAGTGGATTAGGTTAGTCTGCCCATCTGCAATCGTTAGGTTTGTCCGTCCCGATCAACCCTATCGGTTGATACAACTTATGCGGCTGCTTGAGAACAAGCAGCCGCTGAGGTCCTTCGATGTTAGGTAAGTGAAAAACAGATAAGCGTATATGCTTAATCCAGATCGAATCGATCGAGATTCATAACCTTATCCCAAGCCGCCACGAAGTCGCGAGCGAAGGTCTCACCGGCGTCGTCGCAGGCGTAGACTTCTGAAATAGCTCGAAGTTGGGAGTTCGATCCGAAAACGAGGTCGACTGCACTGCCCATCCATTTCATTTCGCCGGAATCGATGTCCTTGCCTTCGTAGAAGTATTCGCATCGTTTCGACTTCTCCCACTTCGTATTCAAATCGAGAAGATTCACGAAGAAATCGTTTGTAAGCGTTTCGGGCTGTTTGGTGAGGACGCCAAGTTGCGATTGGGCGACGTTCGTGTCGAGAACTCGTAGTCCGCCGATCAATACGCTCATCTCAGGCGCGCTCAGCGTTAGCATAAACGCTCGATCCACGAGCAGCCTTTCGGCGAATTTTGCGTAGTCCGGATTCAAGTAATTGCGGAATCCGTCTGCAACGGGTTCGAGGACTCCGAATGATTCGACATCGGTTTGCTCCTGCGTGGCATCCGAGCGTCCAGGAGAGAAAGGCACTTGCAGGTCATGGCCGGCCTTCTTTGCAGCTGCTTCCACGCCTGCGCATCCACCAAGTACGATGATGTCAGCTAGGGAGATCTTCTTCCCGTTAGATTGGGCGCTGTTGAAATCGTTTTGGACACCTTCTAGAACCGACAATGTCTTCGCCAATTCTTCCGGTTGGTTGGCTTCCCAGTCCTTTTGAGGAGCCAGGCGGATACGCGCTCCGTTTGCTCCACCGCGTTTGTCGGTTCCACGGAATGAGGCTGCCGAGGCCCAAGCGGTCGAAACCAGTTGGGAAACCGACAATCCGGAATCGAGTAATTTGTCCTTCAAAGCCGCTACGTCTTGCTCGCCGACCAAATCGTGGTCGACCTCAGGCACAGGATCTTGCCACAATTGCGGTTCTGCAGGAACTTGAGATCCGACGCAGCGAGTGATCGGTCCCATGTCGCGATGGGTCAATTTATACCAGGCTTTGGCGAATGATTCGGCTAGTGCGTCTGGGTTCTCGTAGAAGCGTCTCGAAATAGGCTCGTAGATGGGATCCATCCTTAGAGCTAGGTCAGTTGTGAACATTATTGGAGCGTGCGTTTTAGACGGGTCATGGGCGTCTGGTACGGTGCTGCTAGCCGCTGGATCTGTTGGAACCCATTGCTGGGCTCCAGCAGGGCTTTTGGTAAGATCCCAATCGTATTTGAAGAGCGTTTCCATGTAGCTGTTATCCCACTTGATGGGCGTGGGGGTCCACGCGCCTTCTAATCCGCTGCCGATGGTGTCACCCGCATTGCCGCTTCCGTATGTGTTCTTCCAGCCGAGGCCTTGTTCTTCGGTGCTGGCTCCCTCGGGCTCTGGGCCGACGTATTTATCTGGATCGGCGGCGCCGTGGGCTTTACCGAAAGTATGGCCTCCTGCTATGAGAGCAACGGTTTCTTCATCGTTCATCGCCATGCGGGCAAAGGTCTCGCGTATATCCTTGGCTGCGGCAAGGGCACTAGGGGTGCCGTTTGGCCCTTCGGGATTCACGTAGATCAATCCCATTTGCACGGCCCCAAGAGGCTTTTCGAGATCCCGGTCACCGGAGTAGCGTTCGTCTCCCAGCCACTCGGTCTCGGAGCCCCAATAGATATCCTCTTCCGGTTCCCAGACATCCTCGCGTCCGCCCGAGAAACCGTAGGTTTTGAGTCCCATCGATTCTAAAGCACAGTTACCGGTAAAGACCATTAGGTCGGCCCAGGAGAGTTTTCGACCGTACTTTTGCTTGATTGGCCAGAGTAGTCGACGCGCCTTGTCGAGGTTTACATTGTCGGGCCAGCTGTTGAGGGGAGCGAAGCGCATGGTGCCGGATGCTGCGCCGCCTCGCCCGTCGAGTGTGCGGTAGGTACCTGCAGTATGCCAGGCCATTCGAATGAAGAAGGGACCGTAGTGTCCATAGTCCGCGGGCCACCAGTCTTGAGAAGTTGTCATTACTTTCTCGATATCCTGTTTCAGTTCATCGAGATCGATTTTCAGGAATTCATCTGCGTAGTTGAAATCACCATCCATGGGATCGGACGAAGGTGGGTTCTGGTGAAGGATTTTTAGGTTCAATTGGTTCGGCCACCAGTGCTGGTTGGCTGTCGTTCCGACTGCGTCGTGAGAGTTGGCTCCTCCCATGACGGGGCATTTGCTTATGTTTTCTGACATTTGGAATCTTTTGTTTTCAGGTGTTGATCGTGATTGTGAATTAAATGAAAGGGTTGATTGAAAGTTACCTGGTAAGGCATTGGGGACAGGTTCCCCAGAAGATAACTTCAGCTTCGTCTATAAGGTATCCTGAATTGTTGCTTGCGGTTAGGCATGGCGTGTCTCCGATGGCACAATCTACATCAGCCACAGACCCGCAGTCGCGACATATGATGTGATGATGATTGTCACCGACTCGATCCTCGTAGAGTGCAGGCGAGCCTGCGGGTTGTATACGTCGAATGAGCCCTCTATCAGCAAGCACTCCTAAGACGTTGTATACTGCTTGGCGGGATATGGATCCAATTTGGATACGAACTTCCTCTGCAATGACATCGGCCGTGGAATGGGGATTACCGGATACGGCTCGCATTATGGCAAGACGTTGAACGGTAACGGGGACGTTGCGTCCGCGGAGCATCTCAGCGGGATCAATCACATTTTTAGATTTTGTAAAGTTATGGACTTTGTCAAGTAATAGACGGCTTGTCTGTATTGCCTTGCGGGAGCTATGAAACGCGTCGGCCATTTTGGCCAGAAAAGGATAAGGGGGCTGACTTAGTGGTGATCGAATCCCATGTTTTGGGAAATCTAACTCGCGGCGGCGATCGTTCGTTTCGCCATAGCAGAGATCATAGATTTTTTTAAGGTGCTGGTGGAAGCGGTGATGCCGACGGCGGCGAAATTCTGATTCCTGAGTTTTCGATCAATGGCAAAGAAAGCGGGCAGTCTTTGAAGAAATCGTCCAAGCTTGCAAAGGCCCGTCTTAAAGCCGACATCGAATGGACCTATCCACTGTCTCGCATGGTGACCGTTTTGGGCGATGGAAAAACGATCTACCGGGACCATATCGACATGACCGATACTCAAGAATTCGGCGAACGCGACCTCGATCTCAAAGTCGATTTGAGCGATCGCAGTTGGGTTCGTCTCGAAATCTGGGACATTGCCAATAACGGAGCGTTCACCCAGCCAATATGGATCGAGTAACAGCAGAAGTTCGTTGTACTGCGATGGGCTGAAAGTTGTGGCTTAAACTGAATTTCGTTTCGAGTTTTCGTCAAAATCAATTGTTTCGTCCAAAATTTCAAATTTGGCAGTTACTCGAATGTACACCCTATGAAGCGATATTTACTGTTTTTGAATTCCTTTTGCGCGATCATTGCCTATTTGATGTTCGCTGTTTCAGCACTAGCTCAGAAATCATCGGTAGTGAGTTCGTTGAAGCCAAATGTTCTTTTTATCTCGATCGACGACTTGAATGATTGGACGGGCTCCCAAGGGGGACACCCGCAGGCGATCACGCCGCATATGGATCGATTGGCTAGTCAAGGCGTGCAGTTTGATAATGCCCACTGTTCGCAGGCGGTTTGCACGGCCTCTCGGAATTCGCTATTGAGCGGTCTCCATCCAGTCACTACGGGCTGGTACGGATCGACCTCTGCTATGCGAAGGTCCTATGACGATGTGATGGGCGACCACAAGATGTTGCCGCAGTATTTCAAGGACAACGGTTACAAAACGCTGGCTGTTGGAAAGGTCTTCCATGGAGGAGTGAGCGACTACAAGGAACGAACCGATGACTTTTGGGATGAGACGGCCCCCGATTACAAAGTGTCGAAAAAGCTGAAAGCGCGTGGCGAAGGCTATGGCGGAACGAAATTCTATCCTTTTCCCAAAGAAGGCAGTCAGATCATCGATCGGTACGGGGCTGATTTCGACGATGGCAATTCGCTTTGCTGGGGCGCTTTGGATCGGGATGATATGCCGAATGGTAAGATGTTCGACGAGCTGATCGCGGAGTGGGCGGTCGATCAGCTGCAGGAAGATCACGAGAAACCGTTTTTCATGGCAGTCGGATTTGTTCGTCCCCATGTTCCGTATACGGCCCCCAAGGAATATTTCGATCTTTATGACTTGGATGAGATCGTTATGCCAGAGGTCCCCGACGATGAAATGTCGGATATTCCGGTTATGGGCAAATCGATTGCCTATGGCACGATCAAGACGGGCGATCACTACGCGGTGGTCAATTTGAGCGATACCTATTGGCGGGAGATGGTTTTGGCTTACCTGGCTTGCGTTTCCTTTGTGGACGACCAATTGGGGAAGGTATTGACAGCTCTCAGCGACAGTGAATACGCGGACAATACAGTCGTTGTGCTTTGGTCGGATCACGGTCAGCATATGGGAGAAAAGAAGCATTGGCGGAAGCAATCCCTATGGGAAGAGTCTACTCAAGTTCCTTTGTTTTTTAGTGTTCCTGGTCAGAAGACCAAAGGGAAAGTTTCGAAAAGAGTGGTGAGCCTGTTGGACGTCTACCCGACGCTAGTCGAATTGTGTGGGCTCCCTGAGGCCGATAGGCTGGAAGGGCAAAGTTTGGGGCCGCTCATTCGAAACCCGAATAAGAAATGGGATAAGCCTGTGCTCAGCACTTGGTATTACGGAAACCATGCTGTGCGAAGCGAACGCTACCGATACATACGTTACCGGGACGGAGGTGAAGAGCTTTACGATCATCGGAATGACCCGGGCGAGTTTACCAATTTGGCTCAGAATCCTGAATACGCTGGAGTTATTGCGGATCATCGAAAATCGCTACCTCAGACGGAAGTGCTTCCTGCGGGTACTTCGGATTGGAAACCTGATAAATTGGATAGGCGTGTGGAAAATTGGCTAGAGAATGATTCGATTCCCTCATGGTTGAAATGAATGATCCGGTGCGGCGATTTAATAGGTTTGATGAATTCTCGATTTTATTGAATAAGGAAATTTCAATTATGAAAAAATACCTCTTATCGATCTTGTTTACCGCAATCGCCATGCCGCTCTCGATGGCGGGAGGGACTAACGAAGCGGAGCCTAAAGTTGTGTCTTTTGGCGAGGGCGGAATCGTCAAAATGATTTACGATGCAAGGCAGAGGCCTCAGGCAGTTTATCTGAATGACAAACTGCATATCGTCTTTAATGGCGAGGGCAGGTTGAAAGAGAATAAGAATTCAAAGCGAAAGGCGGAAGCTAGGCCGATGGCGGTTACCTATGATCCGGATTCCGGCGAATTTTCCGAGACGGTTGCCTTGGCTGAAACGTTCAGTGCCGATCACCATGATGGCCCGGTGATTTGGGCAGACTTGGAAGAGAAACTGCATGTGTTCTATGGATGGCATCATGATCTCGGCACGCATTTGGTTTCCGATAAAGCCGGCAGCATCGGATCGAGTAGGGATGATTGGAGTGAAAGTACGGCACCTTCTCCTAAAATGTCTTATCAGTGGATGAGCCGTATTTACGATGATAAGCAATTGGTGTTCTTTCGTACGGATGGGCACTACAGCTCGTGGACGTATCGGATTACGAGTGACAACGGGAAAACCTGGGAAAGACCTGAGCATGATGTACTCGATTTGGACCTACACCTAGGAAAGGATACGGATTGGTCGACCTATACAGCGAAGGAAGTAAGCAAGGACGGGAACTACTTGCATCTCGGTTTTGTTGCTTACGATGATTATAAAAGGCCGGTATCGCCTCAAGAGATTGCAAGCGGAGAGCTGGATATAAGAAGAATGCAGAATCCGCTTTATGGCAATCGCGTGCCGAGTAACTATAAATACAATCTTTACTACGTGAAGATTGATCTGAGAACGCATGAAGCCGTGAACGATAAGGGAGAGGTTTTGCAGACGCCAATTGATCGTGAAACTGCGAATAGCCAATGCATGATCTGGGATACTGAATGGCGAGGGGGTGGTATCATTCCTACCATTCGAGTAGACGAAGATGATCAAGTGAGTTTTCTCCACAATATTTCGGATGTAAAGCATGAGAAGTCGCTTAGCTATCATTATGTTAGGCGCGTAAATGAAAAATGGAAACGTACGCGCATCACGAATTCCAATCACCATTGGAATAGCGGACATATCACCGAGACTGATGACGGCGTTTTGCATGCTTATCTTCTTAAGGGAGAGGGGTACTTGAACGAAACAGGCGATATGGATCGATACGGCGGTGGCGCTATCGAGGAATGGACTTCGACTGACATGGGCAATACTTGGAAAAAGGAAAGAAGACTTTTTCAGGATGTTAACCAGTATTCAGGGTGGAAGTACAATAATATTCAATCCGTTGAGAGACCGGACGGTTCTATCGTTGACGGAATGCTTCTCTTCTACGGTTGGAAGGATGGAAATGCTCCGGAAGCGAAAGCGTTTTTGCTGCACGATGAATGAGGCTGATGTCCGCCTTGATCTAGCTAGGGGGAGCGAAGAAGGGTGTAGTCGCTTCATTGAAACGATTGCTCGGCAAGGGGGCAGTTGCTTCGAGTAAGCTGCCGATCCGTTTGTTTCTTGTTGCAGTTCCGCTGCGTTCAATCTCTCTTCTGAGTCTATCAATCGCTATTGTGAAGACTCGAGTTTCTATCCCTAAATTGGCATGTTTTGCCCCGTTCTTGTTTGTGTGCTGGGGGGCGGTTGGGGAGGTTTCGTTCAATGCAGACATCCGACCGCTTCTGTCTGATCGTTGCTTCAAATGTCACGGGCCGGATGGCAGTGAAGAGAGCGAGAATGGCGAGGGTGGCTTGCGCTTGGATACGGAGGTTCGAGCTATGGCGGATCTGATTGCGGTGAAATATGCGGAGGGGAGCATGCTGCGAGCTGTGAATGGGTTACCAGCGAAGTCACCGCCGAAGGCGTCACGGTTTGCCATTGTGCCCGGTAGGCCCGAATCGTCCTCGCTGGTCGAACGAATAATGAGCTTGGATGAGGATGAGGTCATGCCTCCGCTTGATTCTCATTTGTCGCTGTCGAATTCCGAAAAGGATCTGTTGAAACGCTGGATCGCAGAAGGAGCGCAATGGGACGGGCACTGGGCATTTCAAACTCCGAAATCGCCGTCGCTCCCCACGGTTGAGAACACATCGTGGCCGATTACTAAGGTGGATTCGTTTGTTTTGGCCAGACTTGAAGCGAAGGGTATCGAACCGGCGATTAAAGTTACGTGCAGCGCCTGGTTGCGTCGCGTTACTCAGGATCTGACCGGTTTGCCGCCGACGCTTGCGGAGATCGAAGCCTTCGTAGCTGATGGTTCGCCGCGAGCGGAGGAACGTGTCGTCGATCGACTGCTGGGCAGTGTGGACTATGCTGAGCGCATGACTACTATATGGCTTGATAATGCCCGCTATGCCGACAGCAACGGGTTTCAATTCGATAATTCCCGCAGCATGTGGCCGTGGCGTGATTGGGTGATCGAGGCCTTTCGCGGAAATATGCCCTATGATCAGTTTATCACTGAGCAATTGGCCGGCGATCTTCTGGATAATTCAAGCGAGCGGCAGATGATCGCCACCGGATTCAATCGAAACCACCCTCATTCGATCGAGGGTGGTATCATCGATGAAGAGTATCGCGTCATGTATGCCAATGACAAAACGACGACTGCTGGTACGCTCTTTCTCGGTCTGACGATGGAGTGTACGCGATGCCATGATCACAAGTACGATCCCTTAACGATGAAGGACTATTACTCGTTGTTCGCATTCTTTAACACCAGCTCTGAGATGGGCGCACCTGGGGAGAAAGGCTTCAAACATAAAGCAAAGGGGGCGCCTCCGTTCATTGAATACGAACCAAAGGAATCGAACAATCCGGAGGCTGAAAAGATCCAGGTTATGGTCATGGAGGCTGTATCTCGTCAAAGCTATATCTTGGAGCAGGGACTTTTCGATCAGCCAGGAAAACCTGTCGAAGCCCGCACGCCTGAAATCCTTCCCCCATTTGATGCGTATTCCCAAGATCGCCTTGGCTTAGCTCAGTGGCTGACGAGCAGCGATAACCCGCTCTTTGCTCGGGTCGCGGTCAACCGTTTGTGGCAGCAGTTTTTCGGTATCGGTCTGGTTGATACGCCTGACAATTTCGGTGTTCAGGGAGCGCAGCCCAGTCATCCCTCGTTGTTGGATTGGCTGGCCGTCGAATTTCGTCGAAACGACTGGGACCTTCATCACTTGATTCGCTCTATCGTATTGTCGGCCACCTACCGGCAGTCGTCTAATTTTCGCCCTAATTTGGAGGATCCGGAAAATCGCCTCCTCGCCCGTGGTCCTACATTTCGCTTACCTGCTGAGATGATTCGGGATCAGGCTTTGTTGATTGGCGGTCTGCTTGAGCGACAGGTAGGCGGCCCCAGTGTCATGCCTTATCAGCCGGAAGGGGTTTGGGAGGACCTGAACGCGCCTGAAAGCCATGCCGAGATCTATGAGCAGGAAACCGGACCGGGGCTCTACCGGAAGAGCATGTACACGTACTGGCGTCGGGGTGTCCTGCATCCGGCTATGGCTGTATTCGATGCGCCTAATCGCGACGTCTGTAGCGTCGAGCGCGAGTCTACGAATACGCCGTTGCAGGCGCTCGTCACCTTGCATGGTCCGACGTATATCGAAGCCTCACGGCGCTTGGCGGAAGTCGGGGTGGGTGAAGCGGATCCCATTGACCACGTTTTTCGTGTTCTCTTATCGCGACCGCCTGAAGACCGCGAGCGATTGCTCTTGGAGGACCTTTATGCGAGCCGATTGGACCGCTACGTTAAGAATCCGGACGCCGCTTCTCAATTGCTGGGCGTGGGCGATTCACGGACCGACACCACTCTCGATGTCGCTCAAGTGGCTGCGTTGGCAGATGTTTGCCATGCCCTGTTGAACTTAAGCGAAACCATAATCCGAAAGTAGATTATGAACGAGATCGAATCTACGCTAACTCGCATGAATCGTCGGCAGGCCCTGAAAACGATTGTTGGCGGGCTTGGCTCGATGGCTCTGGGCAACTTGTTGGCACAAGAGTCCGCTCCAAGTATGCTTTCTCATCATAGGCCGACAGCTCGCCGCGTCATCTACCTGTTCCAGTCCGGTGGCCCCTCGCAGCTGGACCTTTTCGATTATAAACCGGCCCTCGGCAAATTTCACGGCACGGATATCTTTCAGTATGTGCAGCAGAAGGGGCGATTAACGGGGTTTACGGACGATCACAAAATCCACCCGGTAATCAATACTCAGTATTCCTTCAAACAATACGGCGAGTGCGGATCGTGGAGGAGCGAACTCCTGCCGCATATGAGTCGAATCGTCGACGACGTTTGTACGATTCGAAGCGTCAGCACAACCCCAGTGAACCACGATCCAGCGATGACGTTCATGCAGACCGGTCACGGCTTGCCAGGACGTCCGAGTATCGGGTCTTGGTTGAGTTATGGCTTGGGCTCGATGAATCGCAATCTACCGGATTTCGTGGTTCTGGTCTCGAGCGGAGACCTTGGGAATATGCAGCCGTTGAATGGACGACTTTGGGGCAGCGGTTTTCTGCCAGGACGCCATCAAGGCGTCCGCTTCCGATCCGGAACCGACCCGGTGCTGTATCTAAATGATCCCTCCGGCAAAACACTGCACGAGCAGCGTCAGATTCTGGATACGATCAATGAGCTTAACTGTCAGGAGCTGGAGCGAAGCGGTAATCCTGATGTGGATACGCGTATCGATCAATATGAAATGGCCTTCCGTATGCAGACGTCGATTCCCGAAATGAGCGATTTGTCTGACGAACCGGAATCGACCTTCAAGCTATATGGGGAAGATGCCCGCAAGCCTGGTACCTATGCCTTTAACTGTCTGATGGCCCGACGACTGGCCGAACGGGATGTGCGTTACATCCAGCTCTACCATTCCGGATGGGACCATCACTTCGACTTGCCCGATCATCTGCCCAAGCGTTGCCAGGAAACTGATCAGGCAAGCGCGGCTTTGATTCGGGATTTGAAGCAGCGTGGATTGCTTGAAGACACGATCGTGGTTTGGGGCGGGGAATTCGGGCGTACCGCTTTCAGTCAGAACGGCAAGGTGCTGGATTCCTATGGACGGGATCACCACGCTAATTGTTTCACTAAGATCGTGGCAGGTGGCGGATTCAAGGCCGGTTTGAACTATGGGGAGACGGATGATTTTTCATACCAAGCGGTCCGTGACGAAGTGTCGGTGCACGATTTGCACGCTACCATTCTGCACCAGTTGGGGATTGATCATGAGCGCCTCACTTACCTATTTCAAGGCAGACGTTATCGACTAACCGATGTACACGGACGTGTCGTGCGCGAGCTTATAGGATGAGCCATGGCAAGTGTCCTCTTAAGTTTTACATTCCTAATTTGATGGCGGAAGCTGATGGGCGGATCCATCTTCGAAAGGATACTTTGGGTGCCTCCATTTACCTTAAAACGTATATTAGTGCTTAGGTTGTCTGCTATAGCTGTTTATAATGTGGGGACCGTTGGAGGGTCGGCTTTCTCTGGAATAAAATGAAATTTAGACGTAACCAAAATCTAATGATAACATGATACGAACAAAAACAACCCTTCTATTCGCACTCGGCATTCTTGCTTTTGCAGCCAGTGCTGAAGCAAAGCTCAAGGCGCTTATCATCGATGGCCAAAACAACCACTCCGTTTGGCCCAAGTCGACTATTATGATGAAGCAGTATTTGGAAGCGACCGGTCTCTTTGAGGTCGATGTTGACCGTACTCGTTTCACTTGGAATGGCGAAAAGCGTGAAGGGAAATGGCTTCCGCTTGCCAATGTAGGCGCAACGGAGGATCTGCCAGATTCCAAACCGGATCCGAGTTTCAAGCCTTCGTTCGGAGACTACGATGTCGTCATCTCCAACTTCGGTAACAATGCTGCCGATTGGCCGGTCGAGACGCAACGCGCGTTTGAAGTCTATGTGCGGAATGGAGGCGGTTTTGTTTCGGTGCACGCAGCCAATAACTCCTTTGGTCAGTGGGAAGAATATAATAAGATAATCGGAATTGGCGGCTGGGGCGGGCGTAAACCCCATAATGGTTCTCATATCTTCTACGACAACGCTGGCAAATTGGTACGGGACGACGCACCGAACGGCAAATCTGGCGGGCATGGCAAGCGGCATGAATTTCACATTACGCTTCGTGAATCCGGTCACCCCATAACGCGAGGCCTGCCGAAAAAATGGCTAACTTCGGAGGACGAATGCTATGCGACGCTCCGCGGCCCAGCGGAGAACATGACCATCTTGGCTACGGGAAAGGATCGAAGCGAGAATGCTCCGACAGATCGTCATGAGCCAATGCTTATGGTCATCGACTACGGGAAGGGACGAGTTTTCCATACAACACTCGGGCACGACACCGCTGCACTCGAAGGTGTTGGCTTTATTGCTACCTTTCTGCGTGGTGCCGAATGGGCGGCTAGCGGTAAGGTTACGCAAGCGATTCCAAAAGATTTTCCTACCGTGGAGAAAATCGCAACGCGACGGTTCTCAGTTTCGAAATAGTGTTCGGGGAACCAAGGGTTAGGAAGATGCGTGTAACGTCGGTTTGGATACTCCTAGAAGTTCTTCGTTGCTGAATTTGGTAGCGGCCGATCTCCAAGCGGCAACTGAACGACGCAGTCGTTCAGCTACTTCAACCATAATGACCGCTCGGAGATCGGTCGCTACCTTTGAAATACCTCGGAGCATGCCCCGGGGATGCTTTATTTCGGCTTTGGTAGGGAGGATTGGCTCGATCCTCCGTTTTGGTTGCCAAAAGAACCGACCCGGTCCTGCCTACCTTTGTAGTTACTTAGGAACCCTTGTTGTGTGAAATCTATCGATGAGTCTTTTCTTGTCAGTCGATCCCCGCGACGATCAGCCAATTTTTCAGATACAAGTTTCTAGAACTGCATTTATTCGTTGTTCTAGTGATCCCTCGAGGGTGGTGTAGCGAATCCGAAATCGCGTTAGGATCGATTCGAATTGCACGTGCAGTTTCTCACGCTCCTGCGGGCTTTCGCGCTGGCCTGGATCCGCTTTCCAGGGAATATCTGGCTGGCAGAAGAAATAGTGATTATAGTTCCGGCTTTGAAACAATTCATCGACCCAAGCAATATGCGTATCGAAATAATGCTCCGCGTAGAGAATCGATGAGAGCAAGTTAGTATCGTGAAAAGCGTATTTAGACGCCTTCGCATAGGCTTCATCTTCAATGCGGATTTGTCCTCGTGCAATGGGCTCTAGGTCGGATTGGTTGAGTGGGCGATCGAGTTGATCGACATACTGCCGCACGTATTCGTTCGAACAGGGTTCCTCGAGACGCTTTGCGATGGCTTGAGCGATGTTGGTTTTTCCGGTGCATTCCGCACCGATAAAAACAATACTTCGAACCTTGTTAGACTCAGCGAGCATTTTTTGACAATTCCTTTCTCCAGCTCATGTATCCAAATGCTGCTAGGACTGTGAAAATGGTAAACATCCCGACTGATACCCAGTAGCCCTGAATTCCCCAAAGGATGATAAAAGCCGTATCTGCAACGATCCATGCGATCCAATTTTGGATATACTTACGACTAAGCATCCATTGGGCGAGAATCGATAGAGAGGTGGCAAAGGCGTCGAGGTAGGGGAAAGCCCCTTCGGTGTACCGCAGCAGAATAGTCGCGATTCCAATGGTCGCCAAAAGGCCTATCGCTGCAATCGCTGCGATTTGTCTGAGATTCAGCGACGCAATCGGAAGCGAATCGCTGGACGAAGCATCCTCGGTTTTTACTCGCGAAGCCATTCCCCATTTCCACCAGCCATAAAGTGCAAACGGAATGAAGCAGGCATTTAGAAGCATCGCCGCGTAGAGCGATGCGCCGAAGCTCAGGTAGGCGTAAAGCCCGTAGCAGATTATGAAAAACGGCCAGGCGAGGACCTTCTCTTTGATACTTAACGTGACCCCAGTCAGGCCGGCGGCGGTTCCGAGCCACTCTACCATCGAGGTTTGTTGAATATGAGTTATGATAGCTTCCATAGAAGATACCTCCTTCGAAAGGGGAATTTCTCAAAACTGTCCACTCTCGAAATAAAATGCTCAGTTCGCAGGGTGGATTTTAGAAATGGTAGGGCGGCATCGGCGAGGCCGCAGCAGAACCCAAGTTTTTGATTTAGGCTCCGCTGTGGCCTGGGCCCTTCGACTTCGCTCAGGATCTTCGATGAGGCGGCCCTACCAAATTAATACGCACCCGTAACCACAAGTTCAGAGCACTCGCTATTGACAAATGTGAAAACTGATCTACCCACTGATCGAATCCTTAGGGGCGACCTGGCATGGGTCTGAGATAGTTTTCTTGCTGATCGGAATGACGAGCAGCACAGAAACGGTCCCTTAGAACCTGATCCGGTTGATACCGGCGTAGGAAAAGGAATGAGTTCGATTCTGGTTTCAGAGAGAATTCGCCTTTCTTCGCTAATTACCGGGTCTCAACAACAAATATTGAGATCCTACATGAAGAAAATTAATACATTGAAGACCTTGGCAGTGAGCGGCGTTTTCTCGCTTCTAACGCCAGTGCTAACGAACGCACAAGAAGTCGCCAATGCGACCGGCAACTCCATCGAATTGCCCTCCACGATAGTGACCGGCGATCTATGGCAGGCAGAGCTTAGCAAAACGACAGCGAGCGTTAGCGTGCTAGATCAGCAAACGCTCGATAACCCGGAACTGAGTCACTTTGACGACATTTCAGCCTACTTGCCAAACCTCACCGCAACCGGTGGCACTTCTCGTTCTCGCTACATTCAGATTCGAGGCATCGGCGAAAACTCGCAGTTCGAAGGCGAGTCCCCTGATTCCGCAGTGGTATTTCTCATCGACGATATGGACTTCACTGGGCTCGGTTCCGTTGGAAGTCTTTTCGACGTGAAGCAGGTCGAGGTTCTTCGAGGTCCCCAAGCCGGAGCTTTTGGAGCCAATGCGGCCGGAGGATTGATCCGCATCGTGAGCACGGACCCAACCCCCTACAGGACCGGATACGCGAAAACGAGCATCGGTGAGGATTCTTTGTTTGGCGGTGAGTTCGCGATCGGCGGTCCGCTTTCCGAAAACGATCCTGAAAAACTGACCATGCGCTTTGCATTGAAACACCAGCAAAGCGATGGATTTTACGACAATGAGTTTCTCGAACGCGACGATACCAACGAGCGCAATGAAACCAGTGCACGCCTCAAGCTCCGCTTGAAGGAAGCGAACTACCAATGGGACGCGGCCCTGTTTTATGCGGATATAAATGATGGATACGACCTGTTTTCTATGGGTAACGACGCCTTCAAAAGTTTCTCCAACGAGCCGGGACGAGACGAGCAAGAGTCGCTTGGTTTTAGCTTGAAAGGCCGGTTCGATACAGAGGAAGGCTACACGGTCACTTCGAAAACGTCTGTAATGAATTCCGATTCATTTTATAGCTATGATGCCGACTGGACGGATGCATCCTACGCTGGTTTTCTTTCCACGATGCGCGATCGAGAGGTATACAACCAGGAACTACGAATTGACAGCGATAGTAATAGCGCCCACCGCTGGACAGCTGGATTGTACTACCAAAACCTTCAAGAGAACTCCGACGTGCACTACCGCGACGGTGACCCAAGTCAGGGTGAATGGTTTTTTGGTCAGGCAGATGTGGATTCGGTCTACGAATCAGAGACCATCGCTGTATTCGGTCAAATGGCTTTCCAACTGGCTGAAGGGACCCGACTCATCGCAGGCTTGCGATACGAAATCCACGACGTTGCGTTCGATTCCGAGTCCAACGAACGCGGATACTATCAAGGATTTCTCTTTGATGGGAAAAGCGGTAACGACGACAGCGTCTTCGGCGGCAAGCTTACCCTGGAGCATGATCTTGATGCAGGCGCTATGGTTTTTTCCAGTATCGCTCGTGGCTACAAGGCTGGCGGTGCCAATAGCGGTACGTTCACTACTCCCGAGTACCCAAGCGTATACAGCGAAGAAAGGCTATGGAACGTCGAAGCCGGTTTAAAAGGAAGCTGGATGGATCGCCGATTGACCGGACAAATCACCGCATTTCACCTCAGTCGCGATGATTCTCAGCTCCGCGACTCAGTAGGTGCGGGAGGTTTCTTTCGTTACTTAACGGTGAATGGCGATGGCGCGACGCACAAGGGAGCCGAAGCAGAACTGCAGTGGAAGCTTAGCGAAAACTGGGGGATAAACGCAGGTATAGGTTTTATAGATACAGATAGACATTCCTATACTGATCCAGGAGGTCTCGTTCCTGAGCGCGAACTATCGAATGCTCCTAGCTTCAACTACAATCTTCGTCTCGATTACAATGCGGATTCTCGTCTCTTCGGGTCCGTCGCCTTGGCCGGAAGAGATTCGTACTTCGAATCGAATAGCCACATCCAAAAGCGCGATGCGGTCGCCACCGTAAACGCATCCGCTGGCTACCAATTCGAAAACTGGCGCGTTTCCCTATGGTCGAAAAACCTGTTAGACGAAAAATACGCGAGCCGCGTGTTCTTCTTCGATAATGGAGAAGGGGAACGTCGCTACGAAGCGCTCGCTAACCCAATGCAAATTGGCACGACGATTGCGTATCAATTCTAGTGTCGTTTCGAATTTCGTTTAGATAGGCGAAAATAGGGTCTATCGTTAGATTAGGATCCATTCTCTTTGGTTGAATACTTCGAAGCTGGTCCCTTATCCGGAGCCTATCGACGGGTTCGTCGCTACCTTTGAAATACCTCGGGGC
>JABITN010000112.1 GCA_018700525.1 Opitutales bacterium | reverse complement strand
TTTGCGCCCGCGTGGCAACCCTTCTTATAGCCATTGCGGCAACGCTTTTTGCGCTTTGGGCGAAAAAACACGGAGACCTTATTGCGATTCTCGGTATTTTTGGCTGGGGACTGTTCGCCGCGGCGTTCGTTCCGATGGTAACGATTGGGTTCAATTGGAAGCGTGCGACTTGGCAAGGAGCCGTATCCGCTGCGGTGACAGGATTGACGGTTAATGTAGGACTGGATCTGGCATCGAAGTATCCGAGCGAGGCCCCGCTCTATGTTGTTCCTAATGCGATCAGCGCTGGAGCAATTGCGGTTATGGCGTCGGTTTTCGTAATGATTGTCGTGTCGCTGGTCACCGCCCCGAAAACGCTAAGTTCGCGAACAGAAGAGGCGCTCGATTTTTAATCAGTCTCCCTCAGAGCTCGCTTCAAGATTTTGCCGGTTGGACCTTTGGGCAAGGAGTCTATAATATCAAGGTGGCGTGGATACTTATAGGCTGCGAGGTGTCTCTTGCAGTGGGCAATAATTGCTTCAGGACTCGCTAACTGATCAGGCTTTAAGGAAACAACCGCTTTCACCTCTTCGCCATAGCGTTCGTTAGGAACGCCGATGATAGCTGCTTCCATGACGGCAGGATGCTTGTAGAGGACTTCCTCTACCTCGCGGGGGTAGACGTTGTATCCGCCGCGTAGGATCATATCCTTTTCCCGGTCCACAATGAATACATCACCTTCCTCGTCTATGTATCCAATATCCCCTGAATGAAACCAGCCGCTACGAAACGCCTCAGCCGTGGCTTCGGGGTTCCTGTAGTAGCCCTTCATGATGTTGTGGCCCCGGATAACGATCTCGCCCCGATCGCCCTGGGCCACTTCCTGGTCTTTTTCGTCGAATATTTTCACGTCAACTCCGGGAATCGGTTTGCCTGCAGTTCCACATTTCTGAGTTTCATTCGTCCGCTGGACGGTTGCCAAAGGAGAGGTCTCTGTTAACCCATAGCCTTCCTGAATTGAGACGCCGAACCTTTCCTTGAAACTCTCTTTGACATCGACTGGCATGGGTGCTCCGCCTGAAATGCAATGTTTCAAGCTGGACAGGTCGGCTGCTTCGCTTTCGACATCGTGTAGGATCGCGAAAAACATTGTGGGTACTCCTGGTAGGAAAGCCACTTGTTCTTTTTCGATAGTCGCTGCCGCTGCTTCGGCTGTAAAACGTTTCATGCAGACGAATGAGCCCCCTCCCATTAGCAGATTGCACTGAACGACGATTTGTCCAAAAATATGGTACATGGGCAGTGCCCCCAATCCCACAAACCCAGGTTGAACCACATTTATTTCATTTGGCCAAAGACTAAACAGGCGCTCGGAGGTGTACTGAGCATTGTAAAAGAGATTGAAATGGGTTAGCTCGGCCCCTTTGGGCTTACCCGTGGTCCCGCTAGTGTAGAGAATTACTGCGGTATCGTCTGGCATTGTCTGACAAAGGTCCGCGTGATCGGTCCGTTTCAAGACTTCTGTTATCGATCGAGCTATTGAAGGAATTTTAGCGAGGCCTTCGTCTCCCGCGAAGTAGAGAATGTTACAAAGGCCACAGCGATTAAACCCTTCCAGTCCGGCTTCCCGGCAGTCCGCGTGTACGACAAGAGCCTTTGCCTGACTGTTGGTTAGCTGATAGTTTAATTCATCAGCAGACAAAAGAATATTTAGGGACACGACAACGGCGCCCGCGTAAATGATTCCAAAATAGGCAATCGTAAATTCGGGGACATTAGGAAGCATGGTGGCGACCTTATCGCCGCGCTTTATGCCGGCTTCTTTCAAATCAGCCGCAAATTTCCGAACGCAGCTGTCCAAGTGTTCGTAGGAGTATCGTTCCGATTCGTAAATCAGAGCGGTCTCTGTGCTGAATTGTCGAGTCGAACTCGCTAGAAGGCTACCTAAATTCAGTGACATAATGGGGTAATGAAATCGGTTCTAGAAGAGAAAATCACGGTGAGAAAATGTAGACTGTTTGGCGATAGAAATCTTGAAACGCGTGGTCTCTCAAATCTCGCGATCGATCTGACTGCTTCCCCTGATAATACCGTAAGGATTGATCTTTCGAATACGAACGCTAGGGATCACCTTTAGGGCTAAAGTCTTGAATTACGTAAGATATGTAATCGAAAAATAGCGATATACTGGAATTAATCAGAGGATGGTCGTAAGTGCCTCTTGTTCAAAGTTTACGCAAAAACGTAAGCATCGCTGCATTCGTTCGTTCGGGCGCCTCTTGCTGTACCCAATGCCCGATTTCGGGTATAAGAACAACATCTCTTAAATCAGATACGACTCGACTCATAGTGTTGGTCAGATCCTCGATCGTAGCGCCTGCGATGACGACATCTTTTTCGCCAGCTATAAACAAGGTGGGAACTTCGATGTGTACGCTTTCAAGCTTCTCAGTGATTCCCCAATTTCGATGAAAGTTGCGGTAGTAATTCACGCCTCCACGAAAACCAGCGCTTTCAAATTGTGAAACGATATAGTCAAGATCTTCAGCCTTTAGCCAGTCGGGTAATCGTTTTGGGGCACCTAGCCGGCC
>JABITN010000077.1 GCA_018700525.1 Opitutales bacterium | reverse complement strand
GGAATGGATATCCCTTGAATTTGATCGCCGGCATTTTCCGAAATGATACGCACGTTTCGGATCGAAACCGATCCGCCTCCGCCACGCAAGACAATACCCGAATTCAAATCGCCCACGACCTTTACTTCTGCTTCGAAGATAAAATCCCCATACGACTTTTTCGTATTAAGATAGGTCAACGCTTTCGTATCCTGATGAAACGCTACGATCGCCCCATCATCCACTAGCGCCGTCGACGATCCATCGCGTGTCTCCCACCCATCAAGATTCCTTCCGTTAAACAAACTCGCCCAACGCGGTTCGCCAAGCGGAACCATTCGATAGAGCGTTCCAGAATTCGGTCCTCTCGTGTTAAGCGAAACATAGATCATGCCATCCGGCCCCGAAGCCACATCTCTGACGCGTCCTTGCTTCTTCAAAATCGTCTCGCTGTGCACGACTTGTCCGTCCTCTATCACCAAACGCTGCAACTCTTCGGCCGACATTCCCGTCACCAGCAAATTGCCCGACCATTCAGGAAAGCCATCTCCCTCGTAAAAATCGATACCAGCCGTCGCAATAGACGGAAGCCAATAATGCACTGGCTGTTCCATCCCTTCCATGTGTGTCTTATCAGTAAGCGGCTTCCCATTATAGTTCATACCGTAAGTAATAACGGGCCACCCGTAATTTCGACCTTTGCGAATCACATTAAGCTCGTCCCCACCCCGAGGGCCGTGTTCCGTTTCCCAAATGTCTCCAGTAACCGGATGCAGATCTAAACCTTGAGGGTTTCGATTCCCATAAGACCAAATACTCTTGTACGCACCTTTTTTGCTATAGAACGGATTGTCCTTCGGGACGCGGCCATCATCAAACAGCCGATGCACTTTACCATTCGGCTTGGTTAGGTCCTGGGCCATCTCCGAAATTTGCCGCTCTCCAATACTGAAGAAGACATAGCCATCCTTGAAAACGAATCGCGAGCCGTAGTGGCCACCGGTACTGACATGGAATTTTGGAGGTACCCGAAAAATCGCTTCTTCGTCGACCCACCTGTCATTCTTAATCCTTCCGCGCACTACCGCCGTCATAGAAGCATCTTTGCCCTCGACCTTAGTGCCGACGTTTTCGCTGAACGAAAGATAAATCCAGCCATTCTTTTCATAGTCCGGATGAGGTGCCACTTCGAGTAAGCCACCCTGACCTTTTACCCAAGCCTTTGGTATGCCTTTGATTTCATGCTTTTTCCCATTCCGGATGTTCCAGAGTTTGCCGTTACGCTGCGTTATCAAGATCGACTCGTCCGGTAAAAACGAGATGGACCAAAGAATGTCTTCAAGCTCTGCAACCTTTTCTAAACGGAAATTATGACGCTCCGTCGAAAAGACGCCCCCCAAAGGCTTTACCTTCTCTAGAATTCCCGAAGTTTCGGCCAATAGCTTTTGCTCACGCATTAAAATAACCAAAGCCCGAATCTGATCCTCGCCGAGAACACCTTTCCAGGGCACCATTCCCATTTCCGGAACTCCGTCCCGAATCACTTTGGCGATCGCATCATCCGAGGCACCATACTTCCAAACGTCATCAATGAGAGAGCTTCCCAAACCACCTTCCATGTTCTGACCATGGCAAGTTGCGCAATTCTGGGTATAGAGCTCCATTATCGAGCCCGTACCGATCCTGCTCTGCCCCATCATCAGGACCGGCTGCAGGGCGATTAAAATGACGGCGCAAAAAAAGTTCTTCATGTGCTATTTTTTGGGGGTTAGAGCTCGGGAAGTCAAAACGCATTCCGTTATCCGTAACAACATTCAAAGCTCTTTCTCCCAAAGATATCAACTCCATTGTCAGCCGCCGGAAAGAGTTCTCTCCCAATTGAGAATCCGAGACGAAACGACTTTTGCTTATTGAAGGATCGCAACAATTCGATTCTCTACGATATCGAGATGAAAAACTACCTTCTATTCGGCGATTCGAACACTTGGGGCTACCGACCCGCATCCGATGGAGAGCGTTTCCCGTTCGCGCAACGCATCGGCGGTGTTCTGCAAAACCGGCTTGGCGATTCAGCTCGAGTGATCGAAGAAGCTCTCAACGGTCGTATGACGCATTGGGAAGACCCATTGAATCCCGACAAAAACGGAGCCAAACAATTGCCGATAATACTGGAAACGCATCGTCCCATCGATTTCATTTCAATCATGCTCGGTACTAATGATCTAAAGCGCTACCTCAACCTGAATCCCATCGATTCGGCTATGGGAGTCAGCCAGTTGATCGATACCATCCGGGAAAGCCAATGCGGAAGAAACGGCGTTACGCCTGAAATCCTCGTCATCGCGCCCCCTCAATACGTGGATACCAATCAGCCCTTTGGTCGCCTCTTCGAAGGAGCAGTCGAAAAATCCAAATGTTTCCCCTCTGCCTACAAAGAAATCACGAACGCTCAAGGCGTCCATTTTTTGGATGCAAGCAAATCGGCCACTCCCCCCGCTAGTGGCGACGGAGTGCATATCGATGAAATAGGATCCACTGCAATCGGGAACGCGATTGCTGATTTCATACAAGCAAACTTCAAATAAATGAGTAAAACCAACAACTCGCCAACCCGCTGGTGGCCTCTCCAAGCAATCGCCTTGCTTACAATCGGCTTCCTGCTTTTCGTAACTTTGAGTGAAAGCGAGAGCCGCCAAGCCATTGTCATGAAATCGATCGGCATCGCCTCATTCGCATCCATTCTCTCCTTGATATGGCTACTCGCCTTATCGCGATTGCCTTGGCGAATTCGTATTGGCGTCGCGGCCGGACTAATCATTATCGGAGCGGGAGTCGGAAGTGCATTCAAATACGAAGGTGTATCTGGTGATCTAATACCTATTTTTCGTTGGCGATGGCATCAAACGGAAATGCAAATCGCTTTATCCGAATCAACCCAAGGCGACCTCAGCCTCCCCTCAAATTTCATTAGCTACTCGCAATTCCTTGGCCCAAACCGGAACACGACGGTATCAGACATCTCACTCAATCCCGATTGGGAAAGCTCACCACCTCAATTGCTCTGGAAACAGCCGATTGGCGAAGCGTGGTCGGGATTCGTCACCTCCGGAAATCGAGCGTTCACCCAAGAGCAAGATGGTCCCCTCGAAAAAGTCGTCTGCTACGATTTACTATCCGGCAAGCGACTCTGGGAAAACGAGCTAACGGCTCGATACGACAACCCTCTCGGAGGAATTGGGCCGCGCGCAACGCCAACCATTGACGAAAATCGTCTCTACACGATGGGAGCCACTGGCGAATTGCAATGTCTCGAATTGACGACGGGGAATCCGATTTGGAGTAGCAATGTTCTCCAAACGCACAATGCCCCACTACCGGATTGGGGCATGTCAAGCTCACCCCTGATTCACGAGAACCTTGTCATCGTAAACGTAGGCGGCAGCGACGGAAAGTCGCTAGTGGCATACGATAAGCAATCAGGCGACTTCATTTGGGGCGGAGGAAATGACCAGGCCCACTGGAGTTCGCCCATTTTCCATGAAATCGCCGGCAGCAAGCAAATCCTCATTTTCAACCGAGACGGACTTTACGCCCACAATGTGAATACCGGAGCAATCCTATGGGAACATCCTTGGACGAAATCGACCTCCTATCCACGTGTAGCAATTCCCGTCCTAATTCCTGGAGACCGCATAATTATGTCCAGCGGTTACGGAGCTGGGGCAGCAATGCTGAAAATATCACCAAGCAATGGAGGTAAGCAATCGGTCGAAGAAATTTGGACAAGCCTTCACCTGAAATCAAAATTCAACAACTTCGTATTCAAAGACGGATACATTTACGGTCTCGATGACGGCATGTTTACCTGCATCGACATTGAGACAGGACGACGCGCGTGGAAAAAAGGACGCTACGGTCACGGCCAGTTGATCCTCGTAAACGACCTCTTATTGCTAACTGCTGAGAACGGCGACATAATGCTCTTCGATCCCACGCCCGAAGAACCGCGAGTTCTGGGGACATTCAAAGCTCTCGAAGGGAAAAGCTGGAACCCTCCAGCGCTCGTCGGTCCCTACCTACTCGTCCGAAACCACCTGGAAGCAGCCTGCTACCGCATACCGCTGCTCGACAAGGTGAACTGAGTAAATTCTCGTCGCAGCTCGTAGCGACAAGCCTGAGAGACCGTTCAATAGGGCCGAAACTAACCGATCTCAACAGAGAGCTCGCACCTGGGCCGGCCCTATGGAGTTCCGACTTATCATTCAGCCTCTGAGGACGTCCTACCGCAGCAACCCGATTTCCCATCCAGGCCTACAAACCGTTACGCCAATCAAGCAGCGCTTTTTTCATACTTTCCGTGCGTTCAGGATACTCCCTTGCCAAATTCGAGGATTCACCGATATCGCGCTTCAAATTGAACAGCTTCGTTTCGCTTCCATCGTCATTGGTCAACAGTTTCCAATCCCCATCGCGCATCGCATTGGTCGGGCTTTCGAAAAGCGGATTACCTGGTTTTAGAATTCCTGGGTTACCCGCATATTCCCAGAAAACAGGCTCCTTACGCTTCATTTTGCGACCTTCTAGCGCCTTGCTTAGATCCTGGCCATCCAAGTCCCACTCAGACGGTAATTCCAATCCAGCCATTGCGTGAAGCGAAGGAAACAAATCCACCGCTGCCATAATCGTCGTTTCATTCGTTTTCCCTTCAGGAACCTGGCCTTTCCATCGAACGATAAACGGCATGCGGATTCCCCCTTCGTAAAGACTCCACTTACGTCCGTACAACGGACCTGTCCATCCCGGCGGCGTAAAACCTTCCTTGTAATAACGTGGCCAATCCGTGGGACCGTTATCGCTCGTGAATATGATCATGGTCTTTTCACTCAGGCCCATCTCATCAACCGAATCAATTAAACGACCGAATTGCCGATCCATATTATCCAAGGTCGCATAAAATTTCTGAACGTATGGATGAGTCGAATACTTCTCGTATTTCCCAAGCCACGCTTCATCGGGCACATGAGCATCATGCACGTCGTTCGGAAAGACATGGAGGTAAAAAGCCTCGTTACGGTGACGCTCCATAAAATCAATCGCGCGATCCACATAAATCCCGGTCGTCTCATGCTTCTTTACGAACGTAATATTCCCCCGACCCAACTTAGCGCTTTGCCCATTCAATCCTTTCTTGTCCCACAAAATCCGATCCCCCAATCCTTCGAATGTTACCAACGATTCCTCGAAGCCGTATTCCTGAGGCAGAGGAGCGACCACATCTCGTCCGCCCCCCATATGCCATTTCCCAAAATGCGCGGTCGCGTATCCATTCGCCTTAAAACTGCGAGCCATCGTTTGAACGCTCGGGTCCAAAAAATCGACCATATTTCGGACGCGGTTTTGCTCTTTCGAAGCGAAATGAGCCCAAACCTTATGTCGCCCCGGAGCTTGTCCCGTATTCAATGCCACTCGCGACGGAGAACAGATCGGCGAATTCGAATAGTAATTCGTCAACTTCAATCCTTCCGAGGCGAACCGATCTATATTCGGCGTCTCCATATCGGGATTCCCAAAACAGGACGGATCCGCATAACCCATGTCATCGACATAAAAGATAATCACATTGGGATTCTCGCTTGAACGAGCGCCTTGAACGGTTCCGATTGAAACGAGTATCGTAATCAAAAAGAAAGCAATTACGCGGATAGATAAGATTTTCATGGTTTATAAATTTTCTCCGAATTCGATTGATCTACTTTTTTGAAGCGGGACTGTTCACTTGCACTCCAAGACGCTCCGCCCAATTTGCCCATTCAAATGCCAAAGCTCGAGTCATTTCGGGGTAGCTTTGAGCCAAATTGTTTTGCTCAATTCGATCTACCGACAAATCGTAGAGCTCCCATTCAGCTTCTTCGGGCATTCGCTTTCCCCAGGTTATTTTCCAATTCCCTTTACGCCATCCTCGAGCAAACTGATGTTCAAACCCAATCGTACGTTCGCCCAAATCCTTGCCGTTAAAAGAACTCAAAAGCGACACGCCCTCCATTGGCTGAACTGCATTGCTTTTGTAATGCGACGGATACGTCGAACCAGTCGCTTCCAAAATCGTAGGCATCAAATCCATAACGTGCGACACATCGGTTCGAATCGCATTCGCTCCGTCTATCTCATCTGGCCAATGAGCGATTAGCGGACTTGAAATACCTCCTTCATGACAAAAATGCTTGTAGAGACTCAATGGCGTATTTCCCAGGTTTGCCCATGCACTCCCATATGAGTGGTGCGACTCAGACAAGCCCATCGTCCGAAGCGCTTCGCCTTCGTGCAAGGTCGTCACTCCCCGACGCGAAACCCCGTCAAAACCAAATGGACCCCACTCGTAACAAGCCCCATTGTCACTCGTGAAAAGAATCAGCGTGTTCTCGAACTCTTCCTTCGCCTTAAGATCATCCACGATCTTTCCTACCCCTCGGTCGACATGCTCGACACTCGCAGCGAAAATCGCCATCCGCCGCGCTAAGTCCTCCCGCCGATTCGCCGGCAACGAATCCCACGCTGGGTTCGACTGCCCCGAATAGCCATTCGCAATATCGTCCCGATCAACCGGAACCATTGCCAACGGCGGCAATTCCGTATTCGCAGAGACGAGACCCATAGCCTTCATCCTCTCCAATCGTTCGCTACGTAAAACATCCCAACCACGTCGGTAGGTAGCCATATACTTATCCGTCAACTCCGCCGGAGCTTGAACGGGAAAATGAGGCGACGAGTGAGCTAAATACAAAAACCAGGGCGTATCCTCTTGACGTCTCGCCTGGTCCAGAAATTCAAGCGCGTAATCAGTGAATACGTCGGTTGCGTAAAACTCGCCCTCGGAGTAGTTTAATTCCGGCTTAACCGTTCCCGGCAACCGTTTATAGAAACCAGCATCCCACTGACTATGCGAGTGGGCTTGAGTGTATCCAAAGAATTGGTCGAACCCACGCTCGACCGGACCAGGATCGGATCCCATATGCCACTTGCCCGACATCCAAGTCGAATAGCCTGATCCCTTCAAGACCTCCGCAATCGTCACGCAATTATCGTTTAAAAACCCTTGATAGGCAGGCCCGAATCCATTGGGCGGTTTTTTGTTCTTTCGTACGAATGATCCGATTCCCGTTTGGTGCGGGTACAACCCGGAGATGAGTGATGCCCGTGACGGACAACAGCGCGCCGAATTATAGAAACTCGTATACCGTAATCCATCGCGAGCCAACGCATCCAGATGCGGCGTATCAATCTCCCCTCCAAAACATCCAAGATCCGAATACCCGAGATCATCAGCCAAAATCAACAATACATTCGGTCGATCAACCGCAAACGCCTGTCCGCATAAAACGAAACTACACGCCAAACAGATCAGAAATTTCAATTTCATCATTTTCAAGCTTCTGCACTTCCAGGTTAATAAATATGCTTCCCCTTCTTCGCTGCGGTATGAGCCTCGCGAGTATCCATTGGAATCCCGGGATCATTCTGATCGTGCATCCACAAATCGAGCTCACGGCTCAATTCCTCCTTAATCGCTGCATACCGCGGATCGCCTACCAAATTGGTTAATTCGAAAGGGTCTTCGCTCGTACGGTAGAGCTCCTCGGCTGGACGCTTGATATAGCGCTTCACGATCGCCTCTGCTTCTTCCGTCTGTCCGCTCTCGAAAACCCAGGTGCTCCAGTAGGGATTATTCAAGGCACCATTCCCTTTAACTCCCATCAAATGCTTTTCGATATAGATTTCATCGGGCGACAAATTTCGAATGTATCGAAATTCTCCATTCGTAACGGTGCGAATGGGATAAGCAGGTCCTTCTGGGATATTATTGTGAACGCCATAGGCAAAGGAGCGGTGAGGCTTTTTACAATCGAAGAGCGTTCCAAGAAAACTCGTTCCATCGAAATTATGATCGCCTGCATCGCCTCCGGCCAATTCAACGAATGTCGGAGCGAAATCCGCGTACTGCACAATACCGTCCGTACGATACCCTGCGTCGATACGCCCTGGCCAGCGAGCTATCAAGGCCGTGTGTAGTCCATTATCCCAATTGGTCCACTTGCACCCAGGAATCTGAGCTCCCTGCTCCGATGTAAATAGCACCAACGTTTCATTCGCTTTTCCTGTCGATTCCAGCGTATCCAATATCTCGCCTACTTGCCCGTCCATGTACGTTATCTCCGCCAAATAACGTGCGTACGCATCTCGCGTGGTCGGCGTATCCACCATGTACGGGGGCAGCTTTATTTTATCGTCCGGATATTGCGAGCGATCCCCCATAACCCAAGGCACATGCGGCTCGACAAGAGCAACCACCAGACAAAATGGTTCATCGACATCCCGCGTCATGAATTGTTCGATCGAATTCGTTTCGTGCTCTTTAGTAGGCGAGCGAACGCAACTGATATCGAACCCTTCAACACGCTCAAACGGAAACACTGCCTTCGGCGTAACATGCACCTTACCTGCAAGCCCGACTCGGTAGCCCAAATCTTCCATGAAATGCGGGAGTGTTTTCGTATCCAAACGACTTCCAGAATGATTCCACGCAGCGCCATTGCGAATGGGATGCTGGCCGGAGTACATTTCCGAACGACAAGGCTGACACATAGCCTCGCTCACATACGCCTTATTAAACACTAAGCCCTGCTTCGCAAAAGCATCGATGCGAGGCGTTTTCGCGTTCTGCCCACCAAAAAGCGGTAGATCATTGTGAGTACAATCGTCGGCGATAATAACGAGAATATTAGGCTGCGACGCACCCGCAGTTGCTGATGATAACACTAGAGCCAAAACAAAGGCAGAACAAAAAACCGAAGCTCGATTGATGCGTTTCATATCCATAATTCAATTGGATTGGGATCAATTGGTAAAAAGAACCTCTTTTGTAGAAATTCCTCGAGCGCACCGCAAAGGTTTTCCATCAACAACAACCTATCGAAAACCAACATCCTCATCCTAGTTGAATTAAATGACTGCACTAAATCGATTCAAAGCTATCGAAAATCCTACATTCAATTTAAATGTCCCCTCTGGGAAAGCCCCGAGGTATTTAAAAGGTGAAGACCGATCTCGGAATAGTCATTTTTGCCAGATTAGCTAAACGATTCCATCGTTCAGAATGGCCGCTCGGAGGTAGGTCGCTACCAATATCAACAACGAAGCCCTTCGACAGGCTTAAGATCTGGGACAACAGTCTTCGCCCGCCAAGAGCGCCGCAGTGTTTTCCCGAAGGCAGCAATCGATGAAGATTAGCTATTCAGTGGGTTCGACGTTTGACCTCTCCTGCCTTCTTCGAATCATCGTCGAGTGCATCCCCGCAATCTACATCAAGGACGATATGATTTCGTTGCCCTTTGCCAAACGTTTCCCGATCTGGAGATTTTTCTTCAACCGAACCCAGCTGGCGATCAAACGATCGATTTTAGCGATCCCTCTGCGGTGCTCTGTCTCAATCGCGCCTTGCTAGCGCACTATTATGGGGTTGCCCACTGGATGATTCCTGCAGGTTATCTTTGTCCGCCTATACCCGGTCGTGCAAATTACATTCATTACCTCGCGGACCTGTTGGGGAATGAAGATGATGACTCTTCGGTGAGAGTGCTCGATATTGACACTGGGGCCAATGGTATCTACCCCATCATTGGAAGCCAGAGCTATGGTTGGACGTTTGTGGCGACCGAGATCGACCCAAATGCAATCAAGACGGTGCGGGCGATTGTTGAACTGAATCCGTGCTTGACGAAACATGTGCGCGTAGTGCGACAGAGAGATAGCGATGCCATCTTTCGTGGTATCATTCGGCCGAGTGATCACTTTGATCTAACGATGTGCAACCCGCCGTTCCATGAGTCTGCCAAGGCAGCGCAAGCGGTTAATCAGCGCAAGGTTCGTAACTTGGGTGGCCGAAGCGCAGCCAAGGGCAATGCTACTTTGAATTTCGGCGGGCAGTCCAATGAGCTCTGGTGCCGGGGCGGAGAGGTGGCGTTCATTTCTCAAATGATTGAGGAGAGTGTCGAATTTGCTGATCAAGTGAATTGGTTCACGAGCCTGGTCTCCCAAAATGAACACCTTCGAGTCCTAAAAAGCGCACTGAACCGGTTCGATGCTAAACAAGTCGAAGTCATCAACATGGCCCAAGGGAATAAAGTCAGTCGTCTGCTTGCGTGGAGCTTTGGAGCTCAGGGCCGGATTGAACACACTAGCTGACAACGACCGACAGCCCCATGGCTTCTAACATTATTCAATTGCGGCCTCCCACTGAAAACCGCCATCATCCTCCATGCCCCCAATGGATGCGTTTTGGCTATCGAAGTACGCGGACTTAAAGCTCACCGCAACCCCTGTTCTCTATCACTGCGAACCGATTTGGAGCTGGAAGGCCACAGCACTGCCCGACTTCGCCATTTGGGGGATCCTCGAAGGATCGGGCAAGCTAACGCAAAACGGCGAAAGCCACATGCTTAAACCCGGATACTGCTTCCTCTTCTCCCCCCAAGATCAAATCGAAGCGGAACAGGATCCCCTAGATCCGCTTTCCCTATTTGCCGTGCGTTTTGAGATTCTGGATACCAACGGCGAACCAATCCCCAACCATCAACTCGAACTTCAACGTAATCCGATCCAGACCAGCGCTCCCGCCAGCCTCGAAGCGATCGCCAATCTCGCCCTCGCCTGGGACCCTGAAAATGAAATCGAGCGACAAATCCAAGATCATGCCCTCCGCATGCTTCTCCTCGTGATCGCCGATGCCGCTCATCCAAGCTTCGACGATCGCATCGCCAAAGCTTCGACCCTAATCGACTCGGACCTAGGACGCAAGTGGACCCTCGAAGAGCTCGGCGATTCGTCCGGACTTTCCCCATCGCAGTTCAGCCGACTCTTTTCCAAACAATACGGTGAGCCACCCATTCGAAACCTCATCAACCGTCGGATGAAAGAAGCCAAACGTCTCGTTCTCGAAACCAACCTCTCCTTGCACGAAATCAGCGCTCAACTAGGCTATGAGAATCAGAGTTTCTTCGAACGCCAGTTCCTAAAGCGCGTCGGTTTCGCCCCAGAAGCGCTTCGCCGCAGCCGAGCAATTTAAGCCCTACCCAACCTGTATATTTGACAGTCCCTACTGGCTTGGCTATAGACACCACACAATGCAGAAAAATGCCGTATTGCTCGTCAATCTAGGATCGCCCGACTCGACTTCCACCAAGGATGTCCGTCGCTATTTGAAAGAGTTCCTCTCGGACGATCGTGTATTGGACTTGCCCAAGGCGATCCAGCAATTCGTCCTGAACTGCATCATTTTGCCTACTCGCCCCAAGCGTTCCGCCGAAGCCTACAAAAAAGTTTGGACTGACGAAGGCTCTCCCCTAATCGTCGCAAGTAAAACCATACAGACCCTGCTTCAGGAACGGATCGACGATCACGTCGAATTGGCAATGCGTTACGGCAAACCCTCCATTCCAAACGCCATCGCCAATCTCAAGGCTGAGGGAATCACCAACATTCTACTTATCCCACTCTATCCGCACTACGCAATGTCCAGCTACGAGACCGTGGTCGTACGCGTCATGGAAGAAGTCGGCGAGCAAATGCCAGAAGCTACAGTAGAGACCGTTCAGCCATTCTACAAAGAACCGGATTACATCGAAGCACTCTATCAATCCGCAAAGCCTCATCTGGAAAGTGGATACGATCACCTCCTCTTTTCCTATCATGGAATCCCGGTGCGGCACCTCACAAAAGCCGATTCCTCTAAAGCTCACTGTCAGGTAGTCAAAGACTGTTGCACCACTTGCAGCCCCGCCCACAGCACCTGTTATAAAGCTCAAGTAATCGCCACTACAGCGGCATTCGTCAAACGAGCCGGCATCTCCGAGGATCAATATTCAATCTCCTTCCAATCTCGCCTCGGACGTGAACCCTGGATCGAACCCTTCACCGACGCCGTTTTACCCGAGCTAGCGAAAAGCGGGACGAAGCGGCTTCTTATCATGATGCCCGCCTTCGTTTCCGATTGCCTCGAAACCCTCGAAGAAATTGCAATGGAAGGCAAAGAGATGTTCCTCGAAGCGGGAGGAGAATCATTCGTCGCCATTCCCTGCATGAACGAACACCCCGCATGGATCGACTTTCTAGCACAACGATCAAGAGGCTAAACACCTTCGCCAGCTAGGTCGATCCCCTACCGCCCACAAACCAATCTCCCCCTACAAAACTACGAAGGTATGATCATTCGCAATGACTTCGGTCCAGCGCGAATGTCGATTTCCTCATCACACTCCAATATCTCGCCATCGACATGGAAATACTCGGCCTTGCTAAGCTTAACCTTAAACGCTTCCGAGCAGAAAGCGTGCACCTTTGCGCTTCCGTATAGCGTTTTAGAGAAAACCCGCCGAAGTAAGTTCAACCCGGCAAAAAAACGAACGGCTCGACTGCCACCAAATTAAGCTTTCCGTCTTCCTAGGAGGCATCCGGCGCGATGTACGCGTCATTTCCATACTGCTATGAGTTGGCCACGAGGATCAGATCGACGTTTAGTGGAAAGGCCTTTCCATCGAATACCACCACGTAGTGAGAAGAACGATGAAACGCAAAAGTCTTGAGCCCGACAACGATGTAAGTCGCAAATTCTCGCCCTTTAGTTCGGTTTAATCGCGTACCGATTTCTACATCAAAACCAATGCCCATAACGTTGAAAAACGGATGCCCATTCGCCACTCCCGTATCGATCCTAAGCGCTGATTTGCTCGTTGCATTCCCAAGAGCGTCTTCGAATTTCAGAGGAAGTCCCAAGTGCCGAGCGAGCCCATTGCCCGAACCCATCGGAACAAGGCCGAATAAAACCTCCGTCCCCACTAAAGCTCGAGCCACTTCATTCATGGTTCCGTCACCACCAACGCAAATAACCCGAGCGAACGCGCAATCCCTTCTTGTGAATAAACGCATCAATCTTCTGCTTCCGAACGGGTCCCTTGCCTCCTTTTCCCGACAAGGGATTAATTATAAAAACCATCTCCTCCCTCATCGTCAAACTACTCCCGCTATCGATGTAAATTACATTGTTCCGAACTCGATCTACTAAGGTGGCGCTCCTCGGAACAAATTCAACTCGGCCGAATATTTACTGAATACCTGGCAATTGTTGAGGCGTGCCTGGTGCATCCGGTCCCAAAATCTCAACGAGCTCGATGTCGAAGATCAATGCCGCTGCAGGAGGAATTCCTTGAGTACCTTCATCGCCGTAACCCAACTTCGAAGGAACGAAGAGCTTAATCCTACCACCTTCGCCAATCAACGGAACCCCCTGAGTCCATGCCTGAATAACCTGATTCAGCACAAATTCTGCCGGTTCGCCACGATCGTAAGAAGAATCGAATTCCGTTCCATCAAGCAAAGTGCCTCGATAGTGACAGCGAACCCGATCCTTAGATTCCGCACGCTTTTCACCACCTTCTTCCAAAATCTGGAAATAAAGCCCCGTCCCCAAAGACTGGTAATCAGGTTGGCCAAACATCTCATCGAAGTACTCCAATTCTTCCAACTTGTTCACCTCAAGGTGATTCTTCCGAACAGCCTCTTCTCGCTCTACGAAATAAGCCTGCATCGGATCGATCGACTTCGACAAATCCGTCGGCGCCTTTTCGCGATTCACATAGGCCTTCATACCACGAGCTATCGCATCGACTTCGGACGCCGTAACATCCAAGCCGCCCAAATTAAAACGTTCCGACAAGAGAAACCCCCAGGTTTCAAGGAGCTCCATCGACGTGAATTGCTCCACTTCAGGTTGCAAATCAGGCAATTTTGCCGAAGCGGCATCTTGGCTCCACAATGCCTGTACCGATACGCAAATGGCGATTAATGGGATAGACTTTTTCATAAGTTATTCGTTGGCAAAAAGAAGCAATAAAAACAAACGCGATCAGACACGTTTTGCGCATTGAAACAACTAGCGAAATCCGATTCTTTGTAAATGACCAAAATTCCAAACGCCGAAAACCCGATAGACAGAGCCTTCGCCGCTCCCGGAATCAACAAACCGCCCCACGCCAAACAATCCTGCAAACTCCAATCCAACGCCAAATGAATCGAGAAACATTCTGGATAAGCGAAGACGGCCTCATCACCACCGTATAGGAAAAGTCCAAAACCAAAACCCTCGAACTGACGATCACGTTCCACCTCCGCGATCCTGAAGAGACCCAATTCGTCGCCGACCTCCTCAAATCCGTCCACTTCAGCGAACGCAGTACCCTTGCCCGCATCGAAATCGAAATCGCCGCCTCCCGACACCTCGCCTAAACCGCGATCGCCTCGTCCTTCAATGCAAGGCATTCCTTTACGACTCCTCCTTCCCCTTCGCCACATACTATCGCGACCTCCCCAAGCCCGGAACAGCAGCTGGGCGCCTATTTTAAGCCCCTGAAAGCCAAAAGCTATCCTCCGACGAAATTTGGCAAGCGCTTGAATCCAACCGGATCAAGCTACCTGAAACGACATCGATCGACCGATTTGGAAGCGTATTCCTCACCCCGCACAAAGTTCGCTACACCCTCCCCAATAGCGTCTCCAAACAAGATCATATACGCCTTATCCAAGGCTACCACCCACGTTCGTTTCTGGACAAAGTCCAGAAGCACCAAGACATCGTGGTCGTCGAACTCCCCCCGCGTTCGGGCCTACTCACAAGCTGCTCGATGTACCTAAAAGACCACTACGTCGTCCTCAATCGAGGCGAAGAAAATTTCGGCATTCACTCCGGAGCCGTCTTACTCGATCCCGGCAAAACCTTCGGATCCAATGTCATCCTGGAAATCTACAATCGGAGTAACCAACCCACTCGTCTCGATCGAAGTACACAATTCTCCCAAATTCGATCAAAAACAAGCTCTATACAAGCAAAGCCGCACATTCTTTCTTAACCTCGATCGCGTGTATCAGCAACTCGACGACAACCCGAAACCTCATTTCTCAAGGGTCCGCCCAGCAACTAGCATCTCGGTCAGCGGAGCCAGCGCCCTAAGCGAAAACCAAAGCCCGCTCATTCGCATCGAAGGCAATATATCAAAAGAGATCAAGCGCATCGGCAGCAAAGATCACTTCGGCTTTCGAACTGTAAACCAAGCTATCCGAAAAGGCGATGCGTCAGCCGACACGCTGTGTCATGGACACTTTTCCCAGTTTACTCGAACATATCGAGATCCTTACCCGAGTCCAAAAACTGTCTCTTAAGCGAATCGTGTTTTGAAAAGCGACCCCCATGCAGGACTTTTTCTTGTCTAGCGACGCCCACGGCAAACTCGAAACCTACGAGCAACTCGGAATCAAGGTCTACTGGTTCAGTGCCCTGATCAACGACATCTACCTACACGTATTCTAAAACGAACATGGATTCTTCATCAAAGAAGAAAATGTCGACCGCTTTCTCGCCTGTACGATTCTCGCCTTCTACGGCTCGGCCTTGGAAATGGATGCCGAAGAAAAACGCAACATTACCGCACTCGTCGATCGTATGACGCGCTTTTTAGGACCCAATGTCGGAATTCTAACGGGAGGAGGCGAAGGCGTGATGGGACTCACCGCAGACGTCGGCTGAGCCAACAACTGCCTCACCGGCGCCGCTTACCTCGAACTCGAAGCCCAACCGCCCAAAGTCGGCGTTGACTTCTTCAATACCTTTCAGGAAAAGAACCGCCAAAATCGGCAAAAGTGGTTTCAGGTCGCCGACTTTTGTATTTTCAGCATCGGCGGAGCCGGCACGATGGAGGAAATTGGGATCGAACTCTGCAACCTAAAACTCGGCATTCGCCCACGTGTGCCCTATGTTTTCTTCCACCCTGATTACTTATCGGATCTAGAAGCTCAACTGCATCGAATGTCCGTCGAGGGACGAATACCACGCTGAGTAGAAGACTACCTTCTTTTCACTGGCGACCCCGAAATCATCATCGAATTCTACCGCAAAACCCTGCAAGTTCTGTAGCCGATCCATCGTGCCCGGATGCCCTTTGAATAACGAAGGGCAACCCAATTTCATCTTTTCATTGCATTCCAGTTTTTCGTGCTTTCTAAATCGCAGCGGTATGTCAGACCATTCTCCTCTCACCACCCTCATCGTCGGCTCAGGCGGCCGCGAACACACAATCGCAAAAATCAGCGTCGATAGCCCGCTCGTAGGCCGAACGCTCGCCGCCCCTGGAAATCCAGGCATAGCTCAAATTTGCGAATGCCACTCAGTCGGCGGCGATGACATCGACGGCCTTCTCAAACTCGCAAACAACGAAGACGTAAACTTCGTCATCGTCGGACCGGAGGTCCCCCTTTGCCTGGGACTCGTCGATCGCCTCAATGAAAAAGGCATCCTCGCCTACGGCCCCAAAGCCGACGGAGCTCGCTTCGAAGGCAGTAAAACCTTCACGAAAGAACTTCTCCTAAAATACAACATTCCGACGGGAGCCGCCGCCAATTTCGATAACGCCCAAGCGGCAATTGAATATCTCGGCACCGCTTCTTACCCAATCGTCGTCAAAGCTGACGGACTCGCTGCTGGAAAGGGCGTCATCATCGCCGAAGACCACGAAACCGCTACTCAGACTGTCAGCGACATGATCGACGGTGGCGCCTTTGGCGATAGCGGTAAAACCGTACTCATCGAAGAATGCCTATTCGGCGAAGAGACTTCCATCCACGTCATCGTATCCGGCAAAGACTACGTCATCCTCCCCACCAGCCAGGACCACAAACAAGTCTTCGAAGGCGACACCGGCCCCAATACCGGCGGCATGGGTGCCTACTCTCCAGCCGATCTAATCGATGAGGCAATGATGCGCCACATCGAAGAAATAATCGTCAAACCGAGCGTAGATGGTATCGCAGCCGAAGGCATCGATTTTCGAGGTACCCTATTTATCGGCCTCATGATGACCAAGACAGGACCGAAAGTACTTGAGTACAATACCCGCTTCGGCGACCCCGAAACCCAAGTCCTCCTAACCCGCCTGGAAACCGATCCTGTAGCCATCATGCTAGCGGCCGCCAAAGGCGAGCTAACCAAGATCGACGTTAAGGTGAAAGATGAATACGCAATGGTCGTCGTTCTCGCCTCCAAAGGTTACCCAGAAAACTACCCAAAGGGCGAGGCCATATCGTTCCCAGAGACCGTCGGCGAAAACGAATTCATCTTCCACGCAGGCACTACCAGCTCGGAAGCCGGAGATGTCGTCACCAATGGGGGACGGGTTCTAGGCGTCACCGCACTCGGAACGAACCTAAAAGAAGCCTCGCAAAAAGCCTACGCCCTCTGTGACAAAATCAATTTTAAGTCCAAATACCTAAGACGCGACATCGGAGCCAAAGAACTTAATCGCTCCTAGAGACGCTTAGTAATTACACTGATTCATTGTAGCTGGTCCCGCTCAGCGTGGGCCAGGCCACTATATTAATGGGCTCGAAAATCCTCCCATCGCTCTCCCGTCTCTGGCAAAAGGTCCATCACAGAGTAAAAATATCAGCGTTTATCAGTTTCCTCAGTGGTGAAAAATCCTCCGATCCCAAGAAGAATGAATTCCAACCGCTGAGCACTGATTTACATTGATTCTAACAAGACGAAAGCAACCGGAGCCAAGTAGAGATGCCTTAGTTTCTTAGCCTAGTTGAAACAAGAAGAACTCGTATTTCTTAACTTCGGAGAAACGGTCCGCATCCAATAGGACTTTCTGCGAAACTGCCTTTTGGTACTTTTTGCCGAAAAGCCAAACCAAGATTTTCCAAATAAACGGATTCTTCTCGCGAAACTTTTCCGTGAAAATATCGGCTCCAAGTAAAATCTTGTCGGTCCAACCATCGGCGATTTCCAACGTTTTGCGAATATCCAGCGTCACATCGCGGCTCTTCACGATCTCGAAACGACTCGCCTCGGCCTTCGCCATAAACGCTTCATAATCATGTCCGCTCTTCGAAAGCTCTCCTGCATTTTGATCAAGCACGAAATAATCGCACACCATCAAATGCCCTCCAGGTTTCAACGCCTTGGCCGCCACATCGAAAACCTTGTCGATCGGGATATACTGGCAGGACTCGCTCATTATAATCACGTCGTATCCACCTTCCAAATGCGAATCTTCGAATCGCGTAAAATGAAACGGAGCCTCCACTTTCTCGGCGAACACCTTCTTCTGGTTGATATCCGGCGAGAGTCCATGCACATCGTAACCTCGATCCTTCAAGTGCAAGCAAAGCTCACCCGTTCCGCAACCCACGTCCAATATCCGCCGAGCACCCTCGGGCACGCTATCTATCAAAAAATCCTCATAGCGCTTCTGAGCGGCCTTGAGGGCTTCCATCGTCAGCTCGTCCTCCGGCAACCACATTCCGTAGTGCAGGCGCTCTAATCCTAATACATCGCGATAAAATCTCAAAGCACGATCGTTTTTCGCTTTTGCAGCTGTGGGGGCGTGATTGCTCATAATGGGAAAGACGCAGGAAAACCAAACGGAGAATAGCGACGGCAAACCAACGTCCAACAGAATCCATGTAAAGCGAAAAGGCACGTCGGCAAAAGAAAAGAGCGCTAAGGCGAAATTACCGATATTCCCGCTTGATTTCGCGCCGCGGTCTTTATCCTATCGAGCCCAATAGATGGCAGAATCGAATTACACTGAATCGAGCATCAAGTCCCTAAGCCCCCAGGAGCACATTCGACTGCGCCCGGGCATGTACATCGGTAAGCTAGGCAGTGGAGCTTCCCCCGATGACGGCATATACGTCTTGCTCAAAGAGATTATCGACAACTCGATCGACGAGCATTCCAGCGGACACGGGAAGCGAATTGACATCACAATAGGCGACGAGGTGGTCTCTATTCGTGACTTCGGTCGCGGCATCCCGCTCGGAAAGCTCGTCGATTGCGTCTCCAAAATCAATACCGGCGCCAAATATGATAGCGAAACTTTTCAAAAGAGTGTCGGCCTAAACGGAGTCGGCACCAAAGCGGTCAACGCACTTTCCAGCTACTTCCTCGCCGAGTCCTATCGGGAGTCCAAAATGAAGCAGGCCATTTTCTCGAAAGGCGATATCCAGTCGGAAAGCCGCCAGGGCAAAACCGACGAAAAAAATGGGACCTACGTCGAATTCACTCCAGACCGCTCCATTTTCAGCGTTTTCGACTACCGGTTGGAATACGTCGAAACCATGCTCTGGAATTATGCTTACCTTAATACCGGGCTAACGCTTTCGCTTAACGGCAAAACCTTTCGCTCCGAAAACGGCCTCAAGGATCTTCTCGAAAACAACCTGAGCGGCGACATCCTCTACCCGATCATTCACCTCAAAGGCGAAGACATCGAAGTCGCAATGACCCATGGAACGCACTACGGCGAAGAGTATTTCTCGTTCGTCAACGGGCAACACACGACCATGGGCGGCACCCACCAAGCCGCATTCAGGGAATCAATCGTCAAAACCATCCGGGAATTCTTCAAAAAGGACTACGACTCCTCGGATATTCGCACTTCTATATTATCCTCGATTTCCATACGCGTCCAAGAACCCGTATTCGAAAGCCAAACCAAGACCAAGCTAGGATCGCAAAACATGGGCCCGAAAAGCCCGAGTATTCGAAACTTCATCAACAATTTCATCAAGAAGGAACTCGACCTTCACCTTCACCAATTCCCCGAAACCGCGAAGGCGATTCAACAGAAAATCGTCGCGAGCGAAAAGGAGCGCAAAGAGCTTACCGGAATTCGCAAGCTGGCACGCGAAAAAGCGAAGAAGGTTAATTTGCACAATAAAAAACTCCGCGATTGCCGTGCTCATTTCAATACGAAGCACAAGCAAGGCAACGACTCCACGCTCTTCATAGTGGAAGGCGATTCGGCCGGCGGCTCGATCACAAAGACGCGCGACGTCAATACGCAAGCCGTATTCAGTTTAAAAGGGAAACCGCTCAACGCCTTCGGACTCACTAAGAAAATTGTCTATCAAAACGACGAATTCAATTGTCTGCAAAGTGCCCTCGACATCGAGCAAAACCTAGAATCGCTTCGCTACAACAAAGTGATTATCGCAACCGATGCCGACGTCGACGGCATGCACATCCGACTTTTGCTGCTCACTTTCTTCCTTCAGTTCTTCCCCGATCTCGTTCGCCAAGGGCACCTCTACATACTAGAGACGCCTCTCTTTCGCGTTCGCACAAAAAAGAAAACCGTCTATTGCTACACCGAAGCCCAAAAAAATAAAGCCCTCGAAAAGATGGGCAAGAGCGCGGAAATTACTCGATTCAAAGGACTCGGTGAAGCTTCCCCTGCCGAATTCGCTACTTTCATCGGACCAAAGATGAAACTCGAACACGTAACCATGAAACAGCTACACAACATCGACGGTCTTCTAACCTTTTACATGGGAAAGAACACTCCCCTTCGCCAAGGCTTTATCATCGAAAATCTTCATGTAGAAAAAGATCTGCTCGAAACCGAATCCTAGTTCGCCTTTTTGCAAACCACACTCCATCGACCGATTCATCCAGAAGAAACCCGAAACTCGGTCGCGCAACCCTTTCTCGCTTAAATGAGTTCCAATAATATTAACGACGATTCCGATCAAGAAACGTTCGAATTCAAAGATAACCAACCTGAAGTCGAACCCGAGGCCGAAATCGTCGAAATCGAAAAACCTGCGTTCGAAGACGGCAATGAAAACGCGCCCCTCGCCTCTTCTTACAAGAACTGGTTTCTCGAATACGCCTCATACGTAATCCTCGATCGAGCCGTGCCAGCTCTCAACGACGGTCTCAAGCCCGTCCAACGCCGGATTATGCACTCTCTCAAGGAGCTTGATGACGGACGCTACAACAAAGTCGCTAATGTCGTCGGTCACTCCATGCGCTATCACCCGCATGGCGACTCCAGCATCTACTCAGCCATGGTTGGCATGGGCCAGCGTAACCTTTTGATTGATACCCAAGGAAACTGGGGCAACACGCTTACAGGAGATGGAGCCGCGGCCGCTCGTTACATTGAAGCCCGCCTATCCTCATTCGCCCGAGAAGTCGTCTTCAATCCGAAGACCACTAACTGGCAAGCCTCCTATGACGGACGCAACAAAGAGCCTCTCCACCTACCCGCAAAATTTCCCTTGCTACTAGCTGAAGGCTGCGAAGGCATTGCCGTCGGACTCGCCTGCAAATTCCTACCCCACAATTTCAACGAAATCATCCAAGCCTCTATCGCCTACCTCCGAGACGAAGCTTTCGAACTCTATCCGGATTTCGAAACCGGCGGCATAATGGATGTTTCCAACTACAACGACGGTATTCGTGGAGGACGTATACTTGTCCGTTCGATTTTCGAAACGCGTAGTAAATACCAACTCGTCATTACCGAAATTCCTTTCGGAACGACCACCAGCTCGCTTATCGATTCCATTCTCTTAGCCAACACCAAAGGCAAAGTTAAGATCAAGAAAATCGAAGACAACACCGCAGAAAAAGCTGAGATCCTCGTCACTCTACCAACTGGTGCCGACACCGCTGCAACGATCGACGCGCTATACGTATTCTCCGATTGCCAAACATCCATTTCGCCAAACGCCTGCGTCATCGAAAACGATCAGCCGATCTTCATCGGTATAAGCGACATTCTGAGACGCGCCACTGATTCAATTCGCGATCTTTTAAAATTGGAGCTCGAAATCAAACTCGGCGAACTGGAAGAGAAATGGCACTTCGATTCGCTTGAACGTATATTCATCGAAGAACGGATCTACCACCGTATTGAAGAATGCGAGACTTGGGAATCTGTAATCGAAGAGATCCACATCGGATTGGACCCTTTCAAAGATCAGCTCAAACGAGAAGTTACCGATGAAGATGTCGCACGCCTAACGGAAATTCGCATTAAGCGGATCTCCAAATACAATTCCTTCAAAGCAACCGAAGTCCTAAAGAATACCGAGAAGGAAATTCGGGCGACCAAACGCAACCTAAAGAATCTAACTGGATTCTCCATAACATACCTGGAAGGATTGATGGAAAAATTCGGCAAAGGACGTGAACGCAAGACTCGTATCGAAAGCTTCGAGACAATTAAAGCCACCGAAGTCGCCCTGCCTACCGAAAAACTCTACGTCAACCGCGAAGACGGCTTTATCGGCACTAATCTAAAAAAAGACGAATTCATAGGCGAATGCACGCAATTGGATGACATCATTTGTTTCTGCGGCGACGGCACGTTCCGCGTCTCTCGAGTCGCGGACAAGGTCTATATGGGCCAAGACATTGTTCACGTGGCCGTCTGGAAAAAAGGCGATGAAGAAACGATCTACGATTTGGTCTATCGTGATGGACCCCGTGGTGATTCCTTCGTCAAACGCTTTATTATCAGCGGCGTTACTCGTGACAAAACCTACAATCTAACCAAGGGAAACAAAAGCTCGAAGGTGCACTATTTTCGAGCCAATCCCGATGGATCGACTCGCCCGATTATCGTACGACTAACGCAGACTTGCAGCGCTCGCATTAAGGAATTCGAATTCGATCTCGGCGAACTTGCGGTCAAAGGTCGCGGTTCGAATGGGAACCGTATAACGAAATACGCAATCAAAGTCGTTAGAGCCCTCTTCGATACCGAAATGAAACGGCGATAAACGCCGCCGGTCACTTCCTTCCCCACTATTCTCAATCGTATGATTTAATCCGAGTCAGCCTTCAAAGGCGTGTTATACTGCGAGACTCAATGACTGTGGCCAATCTCAACATATCGCCGTTACTGCAAATATTGCCCAGGGTAATTACTGAAGATCGGCAAGATAGTTTAACTACAAACGGTTTTTTAGCGTTTTTGACAGAACTTCACGCATCTTTGACGGTCCCCAAGCTAACGAATCGCGAGATTTATCCGATTAGAGAAGAACCACAATCGCAACGATTTAGGATTAACGAGAGAACGATTTCATGATGACGATAGAAACACAACTAACTATCGGAGACCTTGAGACTTATATCAAGGTGCAACTGGAAGATCCTTGTTTTGCCTGCGTAGAGGTTGACCCAATCCTCGACATAATTATCCATTCGAAACATCGACTGGAGAACGGGGACTACATGCCCAGAGTCGTATCGGAAGCGATGGCAAGCCTCGACGAATATCTCTTCGATCACGTCGAGCTCGAAGCCTGCGCTATCTAAGGTTTGAAAGTGGAGCCGGTTGCTCTTATCTAAACCGTGCTGCGCCGTAGCTAAGCGAGGGACCAGTACGACATTGAGTTACATCAATTTGTAACAGGCTGATTAATACACGGTCGTCACCAATGCAATTCACTTTGGTGATCGTTGAGCCAACGCTCATGCTCCTTATATCGAGGACAGGCTAATTCGACTAATGCCCAAAATGCAGCAGAGTGATTCATTTCCTCCAAATGCATCAACTCATGAATGACGATATACTCCGCCGTTTGAGGGGGAGCCAAAACGAGTCGCCAATTTAGCGAAATCGCCCCCAGCCCTGAACATGATCCCCAACGAGTTTTCTGATCGCGAATACTCACACGCTTGAAGGAAAGGTTAAAACGCATCGCCATTTCACGAACCAACGCGGGTAACTCTTTTTTTGCTAAACCTCTAAGGTGCTCCGCCAACGGGCGCGATAGGTCCATTCCTACGTCTGCTATGAAAAATTGTTGATCGGCGAACCTAAGTACCGGGCGTCCCCAGTGCTTAGATACCTCTAACTCCACAAATTCGCCGCGAAACCAGATTCGATCACCGGGATGTAACCCTTTTCCCTTAAGGGTCTCGCGAGATTTCATTTGTTGCCCCCGAAGCCAGTCCGTATGTTTTCGAGCAAAACCCAAGGCCTCCCGCTGCGTCCCACCTCTCGGTATCGTCACGATAATTTCGCCTTTCGAATCCACCTTGGCAATGTAGCGCTTAGCATTGGAACGACGGCAAAAGGATATTTCATCCTTTTTCAAAACCGCTGTATTTTGCTCGAAACTCATTGCCGTACCCACTACTTATCGCTTTTAAAAAGCTTCTAGGCTCGACACAATCGACGCAAGTCATAGCTCGTATTTGTACACATATGAAAATCATCTCATCACTTGCACTTCTATCCATAACTTTATTCTTTCTCGCCGGTTGCTCGAAACCCGCTGAGACAGCTCAAGAAAGCGATCCCGAACTAGAATCACGAGTCGACTCCCTCGAAGAGACGGTCGACCTCATAATCAAGGATCCCGAGCTCGCACGTATCCACAAAGCATTCCCTGAAGCCGAAAGCACCGATTCAGGCCTACACTACATCGTCACCAAGGAAGGTGCCGGGGACGCCACTCCGAATAAGGGCGACTCGGTCACTGCCCACTATAAGGGGACCCTACTAAACGGCGCAAAATTCGACAGTTCCTACGATCGCGGAGATCCCTTCGAATTCCAGGTCGGACTAGGCAACGTAATCAAAGGCTGGGACGAAGCATTCCTTGCCATGAAAAAGGGCGAAAAGCGCAAGCTAATCATTCCTTCCAAACTCGGCTACGGATCACGTGGCGCAGGCGGCTCGATCCCGCCCAACGCGACTCTGATATTCGAAGTCGAACTTATCGACTTCTAAAGTCTTTTCATAGGGCCAACCCTCGCGTCGAGCCGCATATCTCGAAGTGATCCCGAACCAGGACGTCTTACGCCACCTTGGTCGACCTTGGTCACGCGCATCGAAGTCTCTGGACACGATGTTGGATACCGCTCATTTCCATACCAGCTCCGACCCAATTCAGTGCGTAGCCGCCAACCTAACTGAATCCAGCTAAAACCACGCTGCTCTGCAACGTAGTGACGCGAGGGACTCGCTTGGATTCTCCAATAACCCGACTTCCCAGGCTTAAGCTGACACGTACTCGCTTCGCAGGAAACGGGCTACATCAACGCAGTATCCAAAATGTATCCCTAGCAACCGCATCCACCGCCACCGCCACCGCCACAGCAGCCGCCTTCGCCTGCTTGGTGGACATGGCCATGCGACAATTCTTCTTCTGTCGCAGGGCGCTTTTGAACAACCTCTACATCGAAGATCAAGTCGACGCCCGCCAACGGGTGATTCGCATCTAACTTAACTTCGTCGCCATCAACTTCGATAACTTTCACAACCGGAGCATGCTGGTCGCCACCGGCTTGAAAGAAATCACCCACTTTCACCTCATCCGCTGGCAACAGAGATTTGGAAACCGTGTTGATCTGCGACTCATCGCGAAAGCCATATCCTTTCTCAGGACGAACGATCACTTCGCCGCTATCGCCTGCGGTCATTGTAGCCAGACTCTCTTCGAGTCCTTCGATAATTGCTCCCGAACCTTCGAGGAATGCCATAGGGCGATCCGAAGTACGGTCCAAAATTTCTCCCGCCTTGTTCTTTAGCGTGTAGTTAAATTCGATAACGTTTTGTGCCATAAAACGCTTTATCGATTCCTTCAGCTCAAAATGCAATCCTCATTTCCGAGGTCCCTCCGCCTTATTCTCGATCGTAATCTCGGATCCGTTCGATGCTCCTGCGCCATTTCCGAAGAGCAGTTTCACGCTGCTCGACATCCGTCTTCGCGTCGAATCTCCGACTCTCTTTCCACAACGCCGACAGCGATTCTTGCGACTCCCAATAGCCAACCGCCAAGCCCGCCATGAACGCCGCGCCCAAAGCCGTCGTTTCGGCAAGCTGCGAGCAACGAATCGTCACTCCCAAAAGATCCGCCTGAATTTGCATAAGAATGTCGTTGGCCGAAGCCCCCCCATCCGCCTGGAGCGATTCGAGCTCTCTTCCGGAATCTTCCTCCATCACTTGCGCGACATCCGCCACCTGAAACGCAATCCCCTCCAGAGCCGCTCGAGCAATATGAGCCCGCGAACTTCCTCGAGTAATACCCAATATCGCTCCTCGGGCATAAGGATCCCAATACGGCGCCCCAAGTCCGGAAAAAGCCGGTATGATCGTCACCCCACCGGAATCCTCAACCTGACCCGCCAGTTCCTCGATCTCCGAAGCCGATTCAATAATTTTCAATTCATCGCGAAGCCACTGCACTAAAGCGCCGCCGATGAACACGCTGCCCTCCAATGCATATTCCGTTTTCCCGTCAATTCTCCATGCGATCGTCGACAGCAACTTATTCTTCGAAACCGCTGGTTCCGTGCCCACATTTATTAGAATGAAGCATCCCGTCCCATACGTGTTCTTCACCATCCCCGGCTCGAAACAGGCTTGGCCAAAAAGCGCCGCCTGCTGGTCACCCACAATACCGGCAATCGGAATCGAAACTTCGGTCGTATCCACAGAAGTTTCCGCGAGCTTACCACTTGAATCTACGATTTCCGGCAAAATCGATCGCGGAATATCAAACAACTCTAGCAAAGCATCGTCCCACTCGCAGGTTCGAAGATCCATGAGCAAGGTGCGGCAAGCATTGGATACGTCCGTAATATGAGCCTGTCCACCTGACAGATTCCAAATTAGCCAAGAGTCGATCGTCCCAACAGCCAGCTCTCCTGCTTCAGCCCTTGCCCGAAGCTCGGGACGCTCGTCAAGCATCCATTTTATTTTGGTAGCCGAGAAATACGGGTCCAAAAGCAAACCCGTTTTCTCCTGTATCCAGGCTTCCTTACCTTCGGCTTTCAACGCATCGCAAAACTCAGCAGTTCGGCGATCCTGCCAAACGATCGCGTTCGCAATCGGCTCGCTCGTTTCGCGATCCCAGAGGACTACCGTTTCGCGCTGATTCGTAATCCCGATCGCCTCGACGTCCTGCCATGAAGCAGAAGCCTGCTTCAATGCTTCTCGGGCCGACTCAATCTGCGTCTTCCAAATCTCAGCGGCATCATGCTCCACCCATCCAGGCTTCGGATAGAATTGCTGAAACTCGCTTTGCCCAACGGCAACGATCTCCGCGTCCCTATTAAAAAGGATCGCACGCGAGCTAGTGGTGCCTTGGTCGAGGGATAGAATGAAACTCACCAACCTAACTTAACGCGAGATGGGTGAAGATCAAAACCAATTTGAACGAATTGGCGTCTACTCGCTATCGCCTAAGCTTTCGCGATAGGCCACGAGTTTGGCCCGAATGGAATCGTCGATCAACGCGAGAATGTGCGTCGCCAAATAACCTGCATTGCGCCCGTTACCGACTCCAACAGTCGCCACTGGAATTCCAGGAGGCATTTGCACGATACTGTGCAGCGCGTCCGTTCCTTTCATCGGTCCCCCGTCGCCAGGAACGCCAATAACTGGGAGCAATGTATGCGCTGCCATAACACCAGGCAGAGCAGCCGCCAAGCCAGCGACGCCGATCAGCACCTTCATGCCTTTCGCCTCTGCTCCCTTAACGTATTCCGCGCAGCGATTCGGCGTGCGATGAGCCGAAAGCACGTTGTACTCCCAAGCGATGCCGAAACCGTCGAGCACACCCGTAATTTTTTCGATGATCGGTTTGTCCGATGCGCTTCCGGAGAGGATCCCTACCAAGGGCTTTGAATCTGACATAATATCTTAATTGTAACTGTGGTTATTTGATTCGCCTAACGCTCTCGAATTTCAAGAAAAACGAAAGCAAAAACGTCCTAAAAAACCAAGCCATTGCCGATTTGAGATGTGCGCTTGCCTTTTTCTCGAAGCTACCTAACACCTTAAACCACCTAAACAATGCGTATTCTCTCAAGCCGCCCATGCTCTTAGCCTTTATTGGAGCCGTAGCCTTCACCATCGGAACGTCTTTTTACTGTTCATTGCTGGAAGCGCTCATTTTGAGCACAACCACTGCCGAGATCGAGGATCTCAAAAAACGTAAGCCGCGCAAAGGTGCAAAGCTCGAAGAGCTGAAGGCAGACATTTCCGATACGATTTCGGCGATCCTCACGCTCAACACCATTTCCAACACTGCAGGTACTGCCCTAGTGAGCGGTTTAGCGGTCATCATGTGGGGAAACGCGATAGTCGGCATCATCACTGGCGGGATGACCATTGGAGTTCTGATCTTCTCCGAAGTCATTCCAAAAAATCTTGGATTCGTCTACCGTACAACACTCCACCCTTGGGTCGTCAGACCACTGGTCATCCTGAGGTGGCTCATGTCACCGATAACCTACCTAACCAACCTTTCGGTTAGACTTGTCGTCAAAGACAACGTAGAAGAAGACCCCGACGCCGATGAAAAGGAGATTATCCTCCTCGCCGAAAAAGGAGCCAAAGAAGGCCGCCTCACTTCCGGCGAATCGGATATGGTGACCAATGCCCTGAAACTCGACGACGTCCTCGTCAGCGAAATAATGACGCCGCGAGTCGTTGTCACCGCCATCGAAAAGAGCCTCACCGTGGACGAAGTTTTTCGAGCGTCTCCTCACATTCCATTCGCCCGGATTCCCGTCTACGACGAAGATCTCGATAATGTAGTAGGCGTAATCCGTCGCCGCGATCTTCTCAGGCAAAAAGCGGACGACCACGATCTCGTCAAAATTTCCGACATCATGGACGAGGTACAATTCGTGCCGGAAACCGTGACCGCCTACACCGCTCTTCAGACAGTTCTCAGAACTCACCAACAGCTTCTCGCTGTAGTAGATGAATTTGGCTCACTTGCTGGGGTCGTTACCATGGAAGATATTATGGAGTATATCCTCGGACGGGAAATCTTCGAAAAAGACGACGTAGCTATCGACATGCGCGAACTCGCTCGCAACGAACACAGCAAAACCAACGACCCGCTCACTCACCAAGAACAGGCCTCTAAAGATACGGACTAGCCGTCCGTTCCCATTCCAATTTCATGACCGCGAGCTCCATTCTCGGATACTTCCAACACAACGCTCACCCGTTCCTTATCCAGTTTAGCGAAAACTGGGGGATCCGCTACTATGGAGTCGCTTACATTCTCGGATTCGTCGTAGGAGCCTGGCTGCTAGCTCGCTACTACAAGTACGACCGATCTCCCTACGACGCCAATCAGCAATCCGACCTCTTTGTCGCATTGATTATCGGCGTAGTCCTAGGCGGACGCACGGGTTACTTTCTCTTTTACACTCCTGAACTCATCCTCAGCGAGCCTTGGAAAATCTTCTTTGTATGGGAAGGCGGTATGGCCAGTCACGGCGGTTTTCTAGGAGTCGCAGCAGCCACAGCCTACATCGCCCGCAAGCACGAGCAATCCTTCTGGCTCACTGCTGACCTAGTCTGCTCGCTTGCTCCAGCCGGATTGCTATTCGGTCGCATAGCAAATTTCCTCAACGGCGAACTTTGGGGAAAAGCCGCCACCGTTTCCTGGGCATTCTTTTTCCCGACGGCGCCAGACGGCGGCACCATCGCGCGCCACCCATCGCAACTCTACGAAGCTGCTCTCGAAGGATTCGTCATGCTCGCCTACTCGCAATTTCGCATCTGGAAAACGCCCGTACTTAAAAGCCATCCCGGCACTCTGGTAGGTGAGTTCTTACTCCTCTACTCAGTCCTTCGCATCGTCGGCGAACAATTCCGAGAGCCTGATGCAGACCTAACATTCAACCTTCTCAGCCGGGGCACGACTCTTTCCATCCTCATGGCCCCAGCCGGACTTTGGATGATCTGGCGAGCCCGCAACAAAACCCGTAGCTCAGAGCTTTAACCTAAGCAAAACACAATCATAAAGGTCGCGGCTAATTCCTACACTAAAATCAACACCTCGCAAAGGTAGGCTTGCCCGTCCCGAGCAACCGCAACTGCATCACCCCAACCAAAGCCTGACGGCCACATTCATAATCGCGCAAGTCGCTAAACCAGCGACCACATCATCAACCACCACTCCAAAACCGCCATAATAGCGCTGGAGATTTTTGATCCCAAAGGGCTTCAAAATATCAAAAATACGAAAAACTAGAAAACCGCCGATCAACACAAATGCCCCATCGCCATCAGCAATAAACGACTTCATACCAATAAAGCAAATCGGCATTGCGATAACCTCGTCGATAATAACTTCACCGGGATCCACTTTCTTTAATCGTTTTTCAGCCTCGCCGCATATTCCCACCGCAAAATAGGCACTCGCCAACATTAGCAAAGCCCCAACCAACTCGCTCGATGGATAAAAGAACACCAAATAAATTAAAACGCCGGCCGCTGAGCCCCAAGTTCCCGGAGCTTTAAAATTCCCCAAACTCCCCAAAGTCGCTACTCGAATCACGGTATTCGACTTCCAGTAACGGGCCCATTTCGGATTGCGCATCATAATATCGACTTTCTAACGATTATCCTCTAAAAATACCAATTCACCGTATTTCCGAAAGTATTTCATCCCCGAATACAAGGTCATAAAGACGCACAAGACAAACAAGCCAGCTCCCAACCAACCCAATCCATTAGCAGCTTGTATAGTCCACTCGCCCTCGATTCCTCCGATGTCTTTCCGGAATACGTCTTCAATAAGAAATGCCCCAACCGCGAGGATCTGAGTCACTGTCTTCTGCTTGCCTGAGCTTTCAGCCGAAACCACCACGCCTTTCGTCGCAGCAACCAAACGCATTCCAGTGATCATGAATTCGCGCCCTAAAATCAACAGCACGAGAAAAATGTGCACCTGACCAATATCCACCAATGCAATCATCAGGCCAAGCATCAAAATCTTGTCCGTCAACGCATCCATCAAAATACCGAAATTCGAGACGAGCCCCATTTTACGGGCTGCATATCCATCCGCCCAATCCGTCAAACCGGCGATCACAAAGATGATGAATGCTGCGATCGCGGCACCCGAAAAGTCGCCGCGCATAAGCCATACTATGACAAACATCAGCGGGATTCTCGATAACGTTAAAAGGTTCGGCAAATTCATCTACGGCCAATCAAAGCTTTTGAGCTCCCAAAGTAAAGCACAGCCTCAGAGGAAGAGCGAAACATTTCATTGCAAATGCCTCCTCTATGGTTTTCTTCAATAACGGCTTATGAGAGTCTGCATCTATCCAGGTACATTCGACCCAATCACGCACGGGCATCTTGATGTTCTAGAGCGGGCCTGTAGGCTATTCGACAAGGTCATTGTCGCCATCGCCGAAAGCCAAAGTAAACAACCGTTTTTCTCAACCGAACAACGTTTGCAGCTGGTAAATGAAAACCTCCACTGCTTTCCAGCGGCCTCCGTCATGGTCTTCCAAGGCTTGCTCATCGACTTTGCCAAAGAACAACGCGCTTCAGCCGTCATTCGTGGTTTACGAGCCGTCTCCGATTTCGAATTCGAATTCCAAATGGCCAACATGAACCGTCACCTCGGACCGGAAATCGAAACGATCCTAGTGATGACCAAAGAAGGCTATAACTACACAAGCTCAACGCTGGTCAAACAAGTAGCCGAATACGGAGCCGACGTCAGCCAATTCGTCCCCGAAAACGTTCTGGCTGCCCTCAAAGCGAAACTATCGCAAAGGTAGGACCTCGATAAGGGAGCGAACCCAGCGGCTCTTTCCCTCAAAAAAGTCTCCTCCCGATCAACCGTGCTCAGTTCGCTCGTCAAGAATAGCCAACATCTGAGGAAACACTTTGGGATTTCCCGCCAGATTTGCATAACCGCGAATCTCCTGATGCTCGTGACGTAGATTATCAGCGAAAAAGCCATACTCCGCCCCTGCTTCAAGAACGATAAGCTTACCGCCACTTAGATCCCAAGCCTTCAAATCTTCCTCGTAGTACGCGTCGATTCGTCCGCAAGCTACCCAACACAGGTCAAAGGCGCACGAACCCGAACGACGAACATCGCGACAGCAATTCCGTACCCTGCCCAGTCGCTCGACCAAACGATCGATACCATCCCAGCCGTGCGGGAAACCCGTAGCGACCAAGCTGTGCTTCAATTCATCGGTCTGGCTTACCTGAATAGGTTCTTCATTCAGAAGCGCCCCTTGCCCTTTAATCGCCGTAAAAAGTTCGTTCAGCGCCGGGCAATTTACCACTCCCACCTGAATTTCGCCTTTAATGCAGAAAGCAATCGATACGCAAAACTGAAAATGCCCGCGAGCATATCCAACAGTACCGTCAATCGGATCGATAATCCAAGTCGGTTTCTCCAAGTCGGGACGAGCTGCTGCTGCGCCCTCCGACTCCTCGGTAAGCAATTCATGATCTGGATACGCTTGGCGGATCGCGTCGCAAATCATGTCGCTCACTTCCAAATCAGCCTCCGTCACCAGCTCAACCTCTTGCTTGAAATCCTGAGCCAAGGCACCCCCTTCGCGCATCTCCAAAGCTCGTTCGCCAGCGCGAATGGATAGCTTCGCCGCGAAATCGCGGATTTCCTCAATAAAGTCGTTAGATACAGATGAATCGCTCATAGTGGAGTCGCGAACAAATCGATCCAATCGCTCACAAGCAAGCACCGACAGACAAAGAGCTGTCAAATTAGCACCCTATTCCAATTCCATTCGAAGCCTAAGCAACACTGCTTCAGTCACGCTCACCGGACAAGTGGCTGAAATCAGACGTCCATTCGCAGAATGAACCTGCGTTACGCCTTCGCTTGTCCAAAGACCGCTTTCGACCAGACGACGTTCTACGACATAATCCACATCGTTCCTCGACCTATAGCAAGTGAACGTCACCAAGCCATTCTCGAAATCCATCTCAACACGCGGAGTCGCAGAGTTTGAAAATCCCTCCGGATTCAATCCCATCGCGTAAGCTTGCAAAAACGTGTAATCCGTTCCTCCCACCAAAGTGCTCATCGATTCGCTCCTATCGAAATCGTTTTAGGCAAGCCAATCCTCATTCACATAATCCGTCTGAGAATTGGAAATCGTTGTATAATCGGAATAGCCACACGAATTACGAGTACGGACGCGGTATTCGTAACCGATATTTGGTGACAATTGAGTATCTAGATAGCCGTCATCTTCATCGGGAACTAATAGATCGGGGTTCGGATCGTCATCGTTATCGATAAAATCGTAATGGTAATCCACATCGACATTATCCAACAAATCCGGATGCGTTAGCTAAACCCCGTCATCGAAAATTCCAATACGTATCCCCGATCCGGTTACGCTATCCCAAGCAGACGAGACATTAATATCCACTACACCACACTCATCGTTCTGCAAATGCCATTGCTCGCGAAAATACGTATCGTTTGGAACTAAATGTTTGCTGTGAATACGACCAAGCTGCGGCCATGCAGCAACAACTCCATCCATACCGGATATTCCTCGGAATACCGTCATTATCGTCGCATAATCACGACCATATAGAGATGAATATTCGATCCAGAATTTAGAGCGCCGCGATAATAGGCCTTAAGTGCTTCGCCTAAACGAGCAGGATTCGTCTGTGCGCTGAGCTCCACCGCGATCAATGCCAACAGAGCTCGTCGCGTCGATTCCCGGCGAGCTTTGCCCTTTTCATAAAAAACCAATCTATCGCCACCAATCCCTTTTGCAGCTCTTTCTCTCAATCGCCTCGTCAAACCATTGAAATCAACCGGGAGGGGCGACACTGGCTTGATAATCGACAATTCTTGGTTTACACTTATCAGCTCGTCCGTCGCTAATTTGAACTCTGCCTCCAACAAGTTGGTCGAACCCGACAATCGAATGCCAATCCCAAAAGCAATTACGACTAAAACCAGAAATTTCATTTAAAAAAAAGCGACCAACTCGAAAACCCCAAACAAGGTATAATTATTTAAACTAGAATCAAGTTACGCAAGAGGCCCTCATCAATTACATAAAGCAAAATGCCGAGCGCTGATTGGACTCGCGTCCAATATTGAACCTAACAACCAGTCCACCAATTACCTTCAATTTCCCCTTGCCCACCAAACTAATAGCTAAAACTATCACTGCCACCCTGCGAGCGGAATCCAATCTTTATCAAAACCAATTACTATGATACGAAAACATCCTTTCCTCATCACTGCAATCGCAGCTAGCCTCCACTTATTTCCCCACGCCACAGCGGCCAACCACTCCGACCGGCCAAATATTCTGTTTATAATCGCCGATGACCAATCGCCATTCGACCTAAAAACGTACGACCCCAATTCCCCACTCGACACGCCGACCATCAACCGCCTATCTGCCGAAGGGATGACCTTCGACGACGCGCACCATATGGGTTCTTTTTCAGGCGCTGTCTGCATGCCATCTCGTCACATGATTATGACCGGTCGCACGCTTTGGCATCTGCCTAAACGAGCCGACAGAAAGACCAAGAAAGTCATTGGCCTCTCCGACGAGGCTCCTGCGCCCAACAACACATTTCTCAACACGCTTGACGCCACCAAATACAGCATGGCGGCTATCTTCAATAACGCCGGTTACGATACGATGCGAACCTGCAAAAACGGAAACAGTTACGAAGCCGCCAATGCACAATTCACCGTGCGCCAAGACAGCACGAAACGTGGTGGAACCGAAGAAACCGGAAGCGCCTGGCACGGCGAACGCGTTCTAGAATACCTCGACACTCGACAGGCCAGTAACGATCAGGACCCTTTTCTCATCTACTTCGGGTTCTCCCACCCCCATGACACGCGCGATGGCACTCCGAAGCTGCTCAGAAAATACGGAGCCACCAACCATACAGACCCCAATACACTGCCTAAACTCAATCCAGAAACACCAGCACCCGCATTGCAAACCAACTACCTCCCCGCTCATCCCTTTCACCACGGGCAACCCGGACTTCGCGATGAGGAAAAAGTTTCCGGCGTGTGGAAAAACCGCGACGAAGCCACTATCCGCAACGAACTAGGACGTCAGTACGCTTGTAGTGAAAATATAGATATCCAAATCGAAAACGTTCTTAATAAACTCGAATCCATGGGTGAGCTCGACAACACCTACATCATTTACACGGCCGACCACGGCATGGCCATCGGCCGCCACGGATTGCAAGGAAAGCAAAACCTCTACGAACACACTTGGCGCGTCCCCTTCATTATCAAAGGCCCTGGAATAAGGCCTGGAACCCGCGCTCCCGGAAACTTCTACTTGCTCGATGTTTTGCCTACCCTTTGCGATTTAGCCAGCATTGATAAACCCCATACAATCGAAGGAATTAGTTTAAAGCCTATCCTGGACGGAAAACAAGACACGATACGCGATGTCCTTTACGGCACCTACAGCGGAGGCACGAAACCCGGCATGCGAACCGTGAAAACCGGTGACTGGAAATTGATCAAATACGATACCCTCGATGGAACCGTCCGTAAGACTCAACTATTCAACCTAGCCGACAATCCCGACGAACTTTTACAAGAGCATCACGATCCAAAAGTAATCGCTTTGACGAAAAACCAGCCAAAGAACAATCAAGTCAATCTCGCCAACAACCCTCGCTACACAAATAAGCTCAAAGAAATGGAAGCGCTCCTGCTCGCTCAAATGATCGAATACCAGGACCCCTACCGACTCTGGGACCAACCGAGCCAATAAAGCGATTCTCCTGATTTTTTTAAAGACCCGCAGGATCGGCATTCGTGACGATCCTGAGATCTTACTGATTCCCTCAATGCTTCGACCGCCCGATCTACCCCCAATTTCGGACTACTTAGAATTGGTGTCGGATAATTTAATACCAACGATACCGCTCCCGCCATTGAAGCCTGAGCCAACACGATAACATCGCCTTTCTCGAACTCGGCCGTCATCGCCTTGGCGATTTCCTCGAAATAACCCGCCTGGTCCCCCGCCTCGTACAGAGCCCAAGCACTTGGAATCACGACCTCTTGGATCGAAATCGATTTGCCTAAGCACAGCGACGACGATTTCAACAACTTACGAGTTGGCCCTAGCGTGCTCGGCAAAGAAGCCGCCAACACTATCCGCTCTCCAATACCCACGGCAGTATCCGCCATCGCCCGATCGATTCGCTGAACCTCTATCGTCTCGGAATCGTTCATCTCCTCAGCAACCACCCCAGTGGACGAACACTTGCAAACAACCGCATCCGCTCCTTCATCCCTCAATTCAGAAATTTCACCTCGTATCCGATCCGCAATACCACTGTCAATTCCGCTTAGTTCCATCAGCTCCTTCAACACCGATTCATTAACACGATGAACCACCTCGCCCTCGTAGCCGCATTCTTAAACCAGCTGATCAAAAACTGGTATATTCGCCTACAAGGTATGTAAGAATGCCAATTTTTTCTTCATCCTTTCAAACTAACTCTATTCAAAAACACGACGAGACGAATCTGAAGCAACTATTCGCTCCAGCAATGGCTTGACCTATTCTTCTAATCCCACTTCCTCGGCGGTCACTACCGAATGAAAATCGTCCTCGCGGAAAAGCCCTCTGTCGCACGCGACATAGCAACCTATCTCAAGGCCACTCAACGCCGCAACGGCTACCTTGAAGGCAATGACTGGGCGGTAACGTGGGCCTTCGGACACCTCGTCGAATTGCAAGAACCCGAAGAATACAAACCGGAGTGGAAATCATGGCGAATCGATTCCCTACCGATGATCCCTAGTCCATTCGAACTCAGACCCCGAGCCGAAAAGTCCGTCCAAGAACAACTCGAAACGATCGTTAAACTCTTCCAGGACAGCGACGAAATCATCTGTGCCACTGACGCTGGGCGCGAAGGCGAGCTAATCTTCCGCTATATTCTTTCCTGGGCGAAATGCGAAAACAAACCGTTCAAGCGACTCTGGATCAGTTCGCTAACCAAACAGGCCATTGCCAAAGGATTCGAAAAACTATCCCAAGGCAGCGATTTCGATCCGCTCTACCATGCCGCAAAATGCCGAAGCGAAGCCGACTGGATCGTCGGCCTGAATGCCACCCGCTTTTTCACTGTCGAATACGGCAAACGCAATCTCCTCCTGAGCATCGGTCGCGTACAAACGCCGATTCTTGCGATGATCGTAGGCCGCGACCATGAGATCGAAAAGTTCGATTCCAATGATTATTGGGAAGTCCACACCGTCGCTCACGGCGCAAAATTTCGCCACGTCAAAGGCAAGTTCGAGCAACTTCCCAACGCCGAAGCCATCGTCCGAAAAGTGACTGGCCAAGAACTGATTATAAAAGGGGTCCAAAAGAAAAACGAAAACGCCAATGCCCCCCAGCTCTACGACTTAACCGAATTGCAGCGCGACCTCAACAAGCGCTACGGATTCACCGCCGACCAAACTCTACGGATAGCTCAAAACCTATACGAATCCAAACACATAACCTACCCCCGAACCGACAGTCGATACCTCACCTCCGACCTCAAACCGACCATAGCGCCGCTGCTCGAAAAGTTTCGCTTTCACCGCTCTAAAGCAATTGACCAGCTTGACCTCCAAAACCTCAAATTCACCAACCGCATCGTCGATGACAAAAAAGTATCGGATCACCACGCCATCATCCCAACCGACGAGCTTCCATCGAAACTGAACCACGACGAAAAAAAGCTCTATGACGCCGTCCTCACGCGCCTTATCGCTGTCTTCTATCCGCCCTGCGTCAAAGCCATCACAACCGTAGATGCCCAATCGGCCAGTGAACCCTTCCGAGTGCGCGGCACCGTTCTAGTCGATCTTGGTTGGCAAGCGCTTTACCCAGGAGGCGCAAAAGGCCCCTCCGCAAAAAAGGCCGCTAAGAAAACAACCTCATCTCAATCACTCGAGCAAACGCTTCCCGATTTCCAAGAAGGCGAACGCTACTCTCATAAACCGAGTATCGAAAAGTTCAAGACATCGCCGCCCAAGCGCTTCACCGAAGCTAGTTTGCTCCAACTTATGGAGACTGCCGGAAAAATAGTAAACGACGAAGAACTCAAGGAAGCCCTCAAAGACAAAGGCGTTGGCACCCCGGCTACGCGCGCTTCCATTATAGAAGTCCTCATTCAACGAAACTACATCGAGCGCAAACGCAAGAATCTCATCAGCACATCCAATGGTCGCCAGCTAATTGCTCTAGTTCAAAACAAGCGCCTAAAATCGCCCGAACTTACCGGCGACTGGGAATTCCGCCTCAAGCAAATGGAGCGGGGTGAGTACAACCCCCAGAAATTCATGACAGAGGTTGAGTCCTACACTCGTGAAATTCTTGACGCAACGGCAGAGAAAACCATCAACCTTAAAAACCTCGGTCCATGCCCATGCTGCGGAGCTCCAGTCATTCGCGGCAAAACCGGTTACGGGTGCTCCCAATGGCGCGATGGCTGCAAATTTTCCCTCAAAGAAGATTCCCTCGGAATGCGCATCTCTGCCACGCTCGTGCGAGAGCTGCTTCTCAACAAAAGGACCCTGACCGCCCACGGAGTCCAAAACAAAGGCAAACGTGCATTGGCCACCCTAACCTTCGATAAAAAAGGAAAACTCAATTACACCCTGGCTGAGACCGCAGCAAAACCAAGCAACCAAAACGCGATTGGTTCCTGCCCGTCCTGCGGCGGCGATATATCTGACAACCCCAAAGGCTACGGCTGCGCCAACTGGCGCGAAGGCTGTAAATTCATCATTTGGAAAACAATCGCCAAAAAAGAAATATCCTTGGAGGTTGCCCAAGAACTTTTGAAAAACGGCGAAACCCCTCCAATTGAAGGCTTTCTTTCGAAAGCCGGAAAGCCCTTCTCCGCTAAACTAAAGCTTATCAATTCCGAAGTGAAATTCGCATTCGCCGACTAAGCGAGCATTCAGCAATGCAAACCACTCTTTTCAAATCGAACAAGGTGGATCGAGGCCTCCGGAAGCGACAATCAATCGAAGGCCCCTCTACCGCTCCAACGCATCTATCGTAGAACGTGGATCGTTGCTTGTCACCGAGGTCACTCCAATTCGCTTCATGCGACGCACTTCCTCAGCGTCATCAACAGTCCAAACATTCAACGCATATCCCTTGGCGTCGAGGGCATCGACTAGCGATTGACTAATCCCTTCGCCCGACTGCCCACCGAATCCATCAACGCCAAGCCGATCCAACGTATCCAAAATTTCCGCTATCGATGGCTTAATCGATCCATCTTCCTGAACGTCCAGATCCGAAAGCCAATACGCACTCAGTGTCGATCGAACGCGTTTCAATTCGACGAGCGATTTCTCGTTGAACGAAATAAAAAGCAGACTTTCCTGACCACGGCCTGACTCGTCTATCAGCCCGACAAGTGGGGCCACTACTTCCGGACCGCACTTCAGCTCAATCACTAAAACCTTATCTTCAGGAATCGCAGCGAGAAGGTCCCGAAGCCTCGGTATCGATTCGCCTTTC
>JABITN010000224.1 GCA_018700525.1 Opitutales bacterium | reverse complement strand
CGCTTCGGTATTCCGAATCCTTTTTGAGGGACTTGATGACGATGCGACCGTTTTCCGGCCAGGCGAGCGCGGTGGCGTAGAGGGTGTCGCCCTTAGTAGTGAAGCGGATGTCTTTAGGGGAGAATTCTTGGCGGAAGTCCCAATCGATATGCCTTTTTTCTTCGTTGAAATGGGTTAGTTTGGTGGGGCCTTCGCCGAAAATCTTCCAGGGACGAGTTCTATAGATGGATTCGCCATTTTGCTTCAGCCACTTGCCGATGCCGCACATGATCTCTTGCTCTTCGGCGGCGATGGAGCCATCGCCTTTGGGCGTGAGGGAAAGAAGGAAGACGCCTCCGCGACTGACCAAGTCTATCAAGCTCTTGGTGTGGTAGTCCGCTCCGTCGCGGTATCGCTTGTCGTTGACGTAGGACCATGGGTAGGCGATGGCTCGGTCGATGAGAAACCAGGGTTCGACATCCTCGCGCATGTCGCGTCCGTTTTCGTGGGAAAGCAAGCCGAAGGTGTCGGGAAAATTGAACTCCTTGGCATGCTTGTTCATAATGGTGACTTCTTGGCCGTTTTCCTTCGCTTGATTGAAGTAGTGGGCGATGGTTTCCAGTACTTGCGGTTCCGAGGGATGCTTGTGTTTCATCGCCTGGCGCAAACCGTCGAACCAGATAGCGTCCGGCTGATAGGTATCGATCACTTCGGTGATTTTTCCGACCCATTCACTGCCGAAATTTTCAGGAGCTTCGCCGGTTTGATCGCCGCGGTAGAAATCGGCGTATTGGGGATCGAAGAGATCCCAGCCATTGCGAATCTCGTCCGTTACCCAATCGCCCTTAGCCCAGGAGCGAGCGTATCCAAAGCTGCGGCCATGGTGGAAAGTGGCAAGCAACTTCATATCGTCGAATTGGCGGACCGCTTGGGCGATTTCGCCGTAGATATCCCGCTTGGGTCCCATGTTCTTGGAATTCCATTTGCTGTATTCGCTATCCCATAACAAGAAACCGTCGTGATGGACCAAGCAGATGCCGCCAAACTTGGCCCCTGCTTCATGCATGAGCCCAACCCATTCGTCCGCATTGAACTTGGGGGCGGTGAACATCGGGATGAAATCCTTGTAGCCGAAGTCCTTAACCGGGCCGTATTTTTCGGTGTGGTAGGAGTAGACGCCTTTTACGTCTTTCTCGGGGCCACCGTAAAGGTTCTTAACGTAATCCGGTCCGCCGTGAGCAGGGACCGAATAGACGCCCCAATGCGTATAGACCCCGAACTTGGCATCCTTTAGCCAGTCGGGCAGCTTTTGCTCGGAAAGTGATTGCCAATTAGGCTGAAAAGGCTCGGCGACGAGAGCGTTGAGCACAAGGACGAACGCAAACGTCAGTGTTGCGAAGGATTTATTGATCGAGATTTTCATAAGGTTGCGATGATCTTTGCTGGATGTATTCGATTTCGACGAAATAGGCGGAGAAGGGAGATTGCGAGAGGGACTGCGATCTTGATAAGTTGTGGACGCATGGTTGGGGGGAGTTGTTTGGATGTGGACTTTTCTAACGCGGCTCGGCGCAAGCGCGGGCCCTACATAGAAAATTGTTATTTGGTCGGTTTTCCGGTTTCGGCGGAGCCAGGGAGGAGGGCGTCGGTTAGGCCGACCGATTGGCGTTCGGCGGCGAGGGCAGCTTCCATTTTTGCGAGTATGGTGGCGTATTCGGGATTGGTGGCGAGGTTCTGGAGTTCGTGAGGATCGTTCTTTCGGTCGAAGAGGTCGAAGCCGGAGACTTGGTTGTTTTTGTCGACGTACTTAAGCAATTTGTAGGTTTCGGTTACGAGTCCGTAGTGTTTGGATACGCCGTTGGAGTAGAATTGGTAGAGGGACTGCCTACGGTTCCAGTCGCCTTGTTCGGTGGCGAGTCCCCAAAAGCTGAACCCTTGCATGGATGCGGGGATGGGGGCGCCTGTCATGTCGAGTATGGTTTCCGCGTAGTCGACGTTGTTAATGAGGGCGTCGTGGACGGATCCAGCGGCAATCTGTTTCGGGTAGCGAATGATAAGCGGCATGCGCATGGCGGGATCCAAGCCGAGTCGCTTGTCGAAAAGGCCATGTTCGCCGACGTACATGCCTTGGTCGGATGTGTAGATGATGATGGTGTTTTCGAGTTGTCCGCTTTCTTCGAGATAGGCTCGGATACGGCCTACGTTTTCGTCGATTCCTTTGACGCAGCGCAGGTAGTCCTTGGCGTATTTTTGGTAGGTGGCTTTGGCTTTCTCGATATCGCTAAGCCCATCGATGGAGATTTCCCCGGAAGGCCAGTCGGCAGAGGAACCTTTCTTGCTGGAACTGAACCAGAGGGAGAGGCTCATTTTGCTATTGGTTTTATGGATACGAGATTGAGCGGTGGCTAGGCCATTGGGGTCGCGGTTGCGGTGATCGTCGAAGAGGGTGGGCGGCTCGGGAATTTTAGTGTCGGCGAAGAGGCTTTCGTGTCGCTGGGCATACTGCCAGGGACTATGGGTAGCCTTGAAGTGCAGCATGAGAAAGAAGGGTTTTTCCGAATCGCGGTTTTGCAGCCATTCGATGGAGTGATCGGTCAGGACGTCGGAGGAGTAGCCTTTGAGGCGGATTTTCTCGCCATTGAAATCGCCGAGGGCGGGATTGAAGTAGGCACCTTGGGAGCGGGTGATCGCGTAGTAGTCGAAGCCATGTAGATTGTCGCCGTGTACATGCCATTTGCCGATGGCTGCGGTTTGGTAGCCGTGGGCTTGGAGTCCTTTGGGGAGGCTAGGGATATCGGCTGTATTCAGATTTTCACGTAGGGTATAGACGCCGGTTTGGTGACTGTAGAGTCCGGTAATAATGGTCGCGCGGCTCGGGGCGCAAAGGGAGTTGATGCACTGGACGTTGGTGAAACGGCCCCCTTCGGAGGCCAGGCGATCGAGCTCGGGCGTTTGCACGACGTTCTTTAAGGTCGTGGCGTAGGCCCCGATGGCGGCGGTCGAGTGATCGTCTGCCATGAGGTAGAGGATGTTTGGCCTTTCCGCAGCCTTCATCGTCAATACAGAAGCGAGTAGGGCGATTAGAGCGCCAACAAAATGGGAGGGGGATTGTTTCATCTGTTAAAATCGGCGGCGTATTCGGCAATACTGGTTTCCTCTACGATGACTCGAATCTGATCGACGGCAGTGTCTACTCCGAGATTGAGAATCAATGTGCGCCGATCGGCACCGAGGATGAGAATGTCGCGATCGTCGCGCGGGCCGTCTTCGCGTCGTGGCGGTTCGATGCCTCGTCTTTTGTTGCCGTAGCTGGCGTCGGGGTGACCCAGCGCGGCGTCGGTCGATTCCAATTTTCGTGAGGAGGCGATGAGCCCGAGGATCGGATGATCGAAGGTGATTTGGCCAAGCACACTTGTCTGCTTGTTCTGGAAGCGTTGCTCGGTGCCGACGGGGTTGAGTTGTAAAAGGTAGCTACGGACGCGTTTGCCGGGAGCGAGGGTTCGATTTTCCGTACGGTGCCAGCGCCGGTATTCGCCCGGTTCGTCCAGGTCGATGATTACGGCTTCGTCGAGTATGACATCGCGCGATTCGGGGAAGACCAGAATGTGGGTGTCGTCTTCGTATTTGCCTGGAACGAATTCAGGGCCGGGCGAGACGAACTTCATTAGGCCTGTGGTTTGCAGCACGCCGGAGGTCATGGGCCAACTTTCCTCGAAAAGGTCGGTTTGGTAGTTGAGTTTTTCGAGCGTCTCTATGCTGGCTCGGGCCCGAACGAAGTGTCCCTCTGCGATCCGGTGCTTGCCCTCAGCTTGATCGAGGTTCACTTCGACTTCGCCTTCGAAAACGCACACGTCGGTGCCGTTGGCTTCGCTGACCGATACGCCGAAAGCCGTGCTAAGATCGACTACGTTGGCGTCGATGGTATCGACCGTGAAACCGTGGGCTTCTTCGGGAATGTGAGCGGTGAGAACGCCTGAGAGGAGTCGAATATTGTTGGGAGAAAGCACTTCGGCTTTGGCGGGGCCTTGTAGGCTGACACGTGCTCCATTGGCGAAGTCGAGTCGGATGAGGCCGCGGCGCAGTTCGAGCACGCACGCATCGATATCGGTGTTTTCCAAAACGCGTGTTCCATTCGCCCAGCGGGCCTTCTGGGCTTGGCTGATCGTCGCAAGCGGAGCGGAGTCCGGATTCAATTCGGGTTGGAAGAGGAGGTTGAATACCAAGATGAGCGATGCCGCGATGCCAATAGCGAATATTGAGATGCGGCGACGTTTCGAGTTGAAAGGCGTTACCTTGGGTTTGGGATTGTTGGTGGCCTGAGCGAGCGCTTGGCTGTCGCGAATCAACTGGGAGAGGCGACAATGGTGGATGAATGCGGCCCGATTTTCGGGCGAGGTGCGCAGTTCGTCGTTGAGGGCGGTCAGCTCATACTCTGAAAGCGTCTTTTCCTGATAGCGTTGAAGGAGACGATCGAAGGCATCCGAGGGCCTGGAATTTTCAGGTTGCTTCATGTTGCGAATCTTTTGGATTCGTCTTCGAGCTGGCGATCGACGCAGGTTTTCAAGGCAGTGTGGATGCGGGTGATCGCTTTATAGACGGCTTCTACGTTGCGTCCGAGGATTTTGGCGATACGCGAGGAGTTCAGTCCGTCGAAATAGCGGAGCTCGATGATCTTGCGGTTGTTTTCGTTGAGCGTTTCGAGGCACCGCTTAAGCTCGCGAACCTGGACGTTGGCGTTGAGGAGAGCGGATGCGCTTTCTTCGGTCCACTGCGTTTCGAGCAGATCGAGCACATCGCGATCGAGGGCAATCGGCTGGCGAGTTCGTTTTCGAGCTGCGTCGATCGCTTTATTGCGGGCAGTCGTAAACGTCCAACGAAACACGTGGGGGCCATCGCTAAAGCGAGCGCGTTGCTTGATTCCGGCGACGCAGACTTCCTGGAAGCAATCTTCCGCTAAATGGGCGTCATCGAGGAAGGAATTGATATAGGCAAGAATCTCAATTCGCTCTCTATCGGCTTCAGCTCTGATCACAGTAGCATCCTCACTACCCTCAGCCCTTACCTCTGATGCGATTCGAGCTCTTTCTTGTCTCATCCTGTTGTATACAGACTCACTGACATCATCTGAGAGCTCAATT
>JABITN010000262.1 GCA_018700525.1 Opitutales bacterium | reverse complement strand
TAATGCACTCGCGTTGCGTCCGCCTGTTGGCGGCCTGCCCATGGTGGCTTCAGCTGCCAGCGATCGAACCATCCGTTTTTGGCAGTTAACCATCGGTCGAATGGTTCGCTACATTCGATTGGAAAGTGAAGCCTTAAGTCTTGGCTGGTTGAGCGATGGCGAGCACATCGCAGCCGCATGTTCCGACGGTAAGCTGCGGATCATCGATACAGTCGAAGTCCAGGTTTTGAATGAGCTGGGAGGCATTGAAGGATGGGCGTATTGCATCGATGTGAATCCCATGGATGGGGCACTTGTAATCGGTGGAACAAATGGGCAACTGAAGCGTTTCACGAGTGGAGGATTACCCACATCCGACTGAATACCTAGTGATCGGAAACGTTCTGCAGTAAACCCAAAAAATCAATGGGGGCTTACTATTTTCCTGCGCTTTTTCGTTTAATAAATGTTCAACCCCCTCAAATGGACTGCTCACCCAGACCTACGGTCCAGCGGGACCCATGCCACCCGCAGCAGGAGCTCGTTCACAGCGTCACCAACTAAACGATCTCCCAGTTTGGGCAAACTCGAGGCGAGGATAACCGTCAGAAATAGTTCAAAAAGTTCAAATTAAGAGTCAAGATTCCGAACGGTCGGGAGTGAGTAAGTGTATCCATATTGGCCGGCAGGACCAGCGGATGTGAACAGCGCGAGGGTTGCGCGGGAGCGGACGCGGCAGGGCGACGCATCACCATTGAGTTTAACTTCTTCCCGGATGATTGCTTTCCCATCGAAGGATGGTTTATCGATGATGTCTCCCTCTTGGTTGTACAGGCGGTAAAAAGTTTGCCAAAAGTTCACCACAAATGCGATACTTTGCCCCCTTGATACACATGATACGCCAATTTCTATTCCTGATTGCCCTGTCGCTGGTCATCAACCTTCAACCAGAGGCCGCCGGCAAAACTCCCACTGCGGTCCACGGCCCTGCCAGCACGTATGACGTGGTTGTCATCGGTGGAACACCGGCGGGAGTCGCTGCAGCGATCGCAGCGGGTCGTGCGGGGAAGTCAGTGGTCCTGATTGAGCAGTCGCCGGTTCTCGGGGGCGTTCATTCCTCAGGGGTGATTCGATTGGATGATCTCTATGTGGAATCGAATAGTGGCGTGATGGAAGAATTTCGACAACGGGTGAAAGCGTATCATCGCTCGGAGTTGGCGGACGATCCGCTCGTGAAAGCCCATCTAACGCGAGATCCTCGTTCCCCTTGGAATGTGGCGGAAGGCAGAGCCTGGGAACCATACACAGCAGCCAGAATTTATGCCGAGATGGTTGCTGAGATAGGCACTATCACCACACGTTTCAACGAAGTGGCGGTTGATGTGGAAATGAATGGGAATCGGGTGACAGGTGTTATTACTCAGGATCGTGACAATCAAGGTAGATTGGGGGAAAGGCAGGCTTACTCTGGCAAGGTGATCATTGACGCAACCTACGAGGCTGACCTGGCGGCTCTCGCCAATGTGCCTTATCGCATTGGGCGAGAAGCTCGGTCCGAGGAGGAACCTCACGCAGGACGCATCTACACGAATTTCTTTCGCGGGGCCTCGGGAACGTTGAAAGCGACCATTCTTCCGGATAGCACTGGAGAGGCGGACGATCGATCGCAAGCGTTCACTTACCGTCTCACCGGAAAGGATTATGGCCGGGCCGATCATCCCTACCGCATCAAGGAACCGCCGCCGAACTATGACCCGGCCAAGTATCGATGGAGTTCAAACACCAAGCCGATCATTCCCAATAGAAAGTTCGACATGCTGGGAATTAATTGGGGGGGGGATCTGACTGGTTATGGAACGCGCTGGGTGCTGGCCGACTGGGAAGAACGTGTGGCGATCGAAAAAATCTTTCGCAACTACGACCTTGGTTGGCTCTACTATATTCAAACGGAAGGAGGCTCGCCCAATATTGGACTTCCGGACGATGAATTCACGGACAACAACAATGTCCCTTATCGACTTTACGTCCGTCAGGGGCGTAGGATTCATGGACGCTATACGCTCAATGAAAGCGATATTCACAAAGACCTTCGTGGCAATGGACTCCGAGGACCTCTCCATCCGGAATCCGTGGCCATTGGGGTCTATGGGATAGACGCCCATAATGTTCAAGCGCCGACATCTCGAAAGGAACCGCGATCGGGAGAAGGAGCAGCTGAGGGAACCCTTCATCTGTTTGATGTGACCGGCCCCTATCAGATTCCTTATGGCGTCATGGTTCCCGAACAACATCAAGGGATCCTTTTCCCTGTGGGCATTTCGAGTACGCACGTTGCGATGTGCACCGTCCGAATGGAACCCGTCTGGTGCTCGCTTGGGCAGGCGGCTGGAGTCGCCGCCGCGCTGGCGATCGACCATGATCTCGAGCTGGCCGACCTGCCGATCACACAGATCCAAAATGAGTTGTTGAAACAAAGGTGCGTTCTGTTTTTCTACACCGACCTTCCAGGGGATGCGCCTGCTTTTGAGGCCGCTCAGAAAATGAGTCTCTTGGGCGCCATTGCCAATGATGATCCGGATCGCTTCCACGTGGACGGACCCGCGGCCAGCCTGAGCGATTTAAACAAGAACGTCTATCGCTTTCG
>JABITN010000082.1 GCA_018700525.1 Opitutales bacterium | reverse complement strand
GGATCAATCTTCAGGCGATTGGTCGGAAACGTGGACGATTGGGGAAGCCCAAGACAATCATGGCGGTCCGGCTTTGACGATTGATGAGGAAGGCTACCTACATATTTTGTTTTACTCGCATCATCATCCGTTTCGCTATCGTCGCTCGGTTCGTCCGAACGATGCGTCCGAGTGGTTGCCCTTCGAGGAGTTTGGAGTTGATTTGACGTACCCAGCATTGGTTTGCGCGAAGGATGGGACTTTGATAATGGTCGCTCGACGCAGTTTTGACAAGCAACCCTGGGAATTGGAAATGTGGTCGAAGGCTCCAGGCAAAGCCTGGTCTCCCCAGCGCTCATTACTTCGATCTCGTCATGGAATATACAGTCAATTTGCGGCTTCCCTCGCTTGGGGGCCGAACCACGAGACGCTCCATCTAGGAGCTCGTATTTATGAAATGCCCGCTGATGAAGCTCTCTCGCCACTGACCACTGTAGGTTATTTGAGAAGTTCGGATGGCGGCGTTACTTGGGAGGGTTCGAGTGGGGTTCCGATCAAAATGCCTGCAACGCCTGATACCATCGATGCAATAGCAAGCGGCCGAGCGAAGGAAAGTCGCATTCTCAATGCAGGATCGATTGGAATTGATAGGGAGGGTCGCCCATTTGTTCCCTACAGTATTAGAACTCAGGATACATCGCAGGCATATCTAGCGACTCCGATTGGCGAAGGAAAATGGCGACACGTCCACTTAAATCCGTTTTTGCCGTTAGGGTATCGCGAATGGGATTTGTTTATGCATGGGGGAGTCTCGTTTGGCTCTTCGGGTCAGCCGGTGGTAGCTGCGACTATGATGCACATAGCGGAGGATGGTGTGGATTGGGGAGAAGTGACCACGGAATTGGTTCGGTTTCGCTCGCTGGATGGCGGTGAAACGTTTGTGGGGGAAGCATTCGCGCTTCCCAGTGCAGACGAACCGCGCTGGATGCCGAATTTGGAACGGCCAACGGGGTTCAACGAAATGCCCCCAGAGCCTGCGTTGATCTACACGGATGGTGTTCGTGGAGAGGCTCTTGGGGATCAATTAAGTAATCGCGTTTGGTGGTTGCCGGGAGGGGAGTAAAGTCGATTTTTTGCGAAATCAGAAATCACAATTTCTTGAAACTCTATGGTTTAAATTCCATGGGGATTCGCTAGTGTTTGGGTTATGCGAGGTTTAAAGGATAGAGTAGCGATTATAACCGGAGGACTTGGCGATCTGGGGTACGCAGCGGGCAAGCGCCTTGCGGAAGAAGGTTGCTTAGTTGCTCTCTTAGATATCAAAGACGATCCTGAGCGTGCGGCAGCGATCGATTGTCGAAGTTGGATAGTTGATTTATTGGATGAGACTACTATCGAAGCAACTTGCTTGGATGTAGCCAATACTCTTGGGCCAGCCAGCATTCTAGTAAATTCTGCAGCGCGGTTTATTTTGAAAGGAATCGATGCGTCGCCAGATGATTGGGATGAGATGACTCGGGTTAACATACGTGGCGCCTCGTTGATGGCGAAGCACGTGGTCCCTCAAATGGAACGTTGTGGCAATGGCAGCATTATCAATTTCTCATCCGTAAGCGGATTTGTGGGACAACCTCGGTTCAGCACCTATACGGCAACTAAGTTTGCGATTCGCGGGTTGACTCGTGGATGGGCGACAGATTTGGCGAAGGCGAATATTCGTGTGAACTCTCTCTGTCCTGGATATGTTTATACAAGTGCCTTTATAAACTCCTGCAAAGATCTCGGACTTGATGAGGACGAGGAAAATGAAAAAGCCTCTGCTATGCATCTTTTAGGCCGACAAGGTCGTCCTGAGGAGATAGCCTCCACAGTCGCATTCCTGGCAAGCGATGAATCGTCTTTCATGACCGGAAGCGACCTGATCGTAGACGGAGGTTACCTGGCCCGTTGACAATTTTGTCTCTATAAAACGCGATGACTCCACTACTCAGTATCAGTGTGAACCACTGTCCTCAGTGGTGAAAAAAGCAATTTTATCCATATTCCTAGAAACTGTGTATCTAATTTTTAAACCTTAAAGGAGACTGATGAATCTAAGCGGTAAACGCTTTTCATCCTTCATAATCCAACCTTCATTCTTACAATGAACTTAGTCGACCTCTCCCATCCTCTTGAACACGGTCAGCAGGCCTTCCCTTTCGATCCGAAGTTGAGCATCATTCCTCATGGGAACACGAAAACGCTGAAATACAATATTTCGCAAATTTCGATGGGAACGCATCAGGGGACTCATTTGGATGCAATGTATCATTTTATAGATGACGGAAAAACGCTCGATCAAATGCCGCTTGATTGGTTTTACGGCTCGACGCGCGTGTTGCGTATCCCGAAGGAGGCCAAAGAGGAAATCACCGTTGAGGATTTCAAACCCTACGAAGAGTATCTCACAAAGGGAGCGAAAATTATCTACGAAACCGGTTGGTTCCGGAATTTCGGAGCGGAAAACTTTTTCACTGAATTTCCAACCTTAACGCTTGAAGCGAGTAAATACTTGGCAGAGCGCGAAATACGAATGCTCGGTATGGATACGCCGACTCCTAGCGTCGATTGGTACGAAGTGCATCACGTACTGCTCGGTAAAGAAATAGTGGTTGTAGAAACTCTGACTAATCTCGATCAAATTCCGGATGAAATCGTATTCATGGGTTTCCCCTTGAATATCAAAGGCCGTGATGGCTCGCCGATACGTGCGATTGCTATGGTGGATTAGAGGGTAAGGCGGTATTGGCAATGCCGTATTTGAACCCCGTTTTTTGATAGTCTTTGCTGCGGCCTCGGTGATCCCCCCCCCCTTACCTTTTGGCTATTTGCCTAGAGGTTGCGTGTGTTGGACGGTGAGTGGGGCATTTTTATCTGTGGATGCGTACCATTCTGCTTTGGCGTTTCCGTTTTCGACGGTGATTCCCAGGTAGCCGCCTTTCCCGCTGAAGTATTTGTGGAAATCAGAAAAGTAACCTGAATTTCCTCCGTAGTCATGCTGGTCGTTGATTGCTCCGCAGCCGAGTTCGAGGAGTCCTGTATTCGGATCTTTGGAACAATACTGCCAATGACGGTCGCCACAGATTACGAACGTGTTCGTTTGCTGGCTTAGGAAGTCTCGGAGCTCTTGTCCTTCATGGGCGAATACTTCGTTGGCGTGATTATCCTTTTTGCCGAATTTGTCGGGACCAACGAGTGGGCCAGGGGATATTACGAATTTGTAAGTTGCGTCCGAGGCGAGGATTGTCTTTTTAAGCCAGGCTTTTTGCTTCTCGCCAAGGATCGTTTTATTAGGTCCATCGGGATCCCTGTTCGAGGAACGAAAGTCACGGTTTTCGGTCATCCAAATTTGCACGTCTTTGCCCCAACGGTAGGTACGATACGTTTCTTTGCCCATGGGTACTTGTTCGCGGAAGATGTCGAGACCCTGCTCGAAAGTGAGGTCTCCGTAGGTTTGCCCAAGCCAACAATCGTTCTTCAAGGTGTCGTGGTCGTCCTTCATGAAATAGGAAGTCACGTTTTGGTGGAAGGCCTGATTGTAGCTGTAGGAGAACATCAGGTTCCACTTTGCACGGGCCTGGGCGACACTCTTTGCGAGAGGAGCTTTGTCGTAGTATACGATGTCACCGGTGTGCACGAGAAAGTCCGGCTTGAAATCGAGCATTTGTCCGTATGTAGAGTGTCCTTTCTCGCCGGAGTCGATACTTCGAATCGCTTGGCAGGTAGTAACTATGAAGCGAATGGGACCCATGGCTCCTTTGATTGGCGCGGTCTTGAATTTACCGTTCGCCGTAGATGTGATTTTCGAACTTCCCGCCTGGCGGGCTTCAACTTTATAGGCGTAGGCCTCGCCAGGTTTGAGATTGGTTAGGGATAGTTGGCCAACGTAGTCGTTAATTGATGACACTCTTGCCCAAGCAGAGCTGCGTTTGCTTTTATTGCCTTTCGATTCGAGCCAGTAGTGGACACGGAATTCGCCGGGGGCTCCCGGTGCGACATCGCTTGGCATTGAGCCGCTGTCCTTGATGTCAGACGTTAGCCCCTTTGTGAAAATAGGCAACCGGTTGAAATCGGCTTTGGGAGCGGCGGTGAGCCTCGCCCAAATGATGGCGCTGTTCGTATCGGCTTCACCGACTTTAACGCCAGTACCAAAGAAGGGGCCTTCTTGTGCGG